>CALKTZ010000928.1 GCA_937997355.1 uncultured Planctomycetales bacterium
CTCCGAGCCATACACACCACAAAAGACCAGGCTCGGGACCCGGTCGATCCTTCCCCACAACGCGGGAAGCGCGGCCTGGATGGAAATCAGGAGGCAAATCAGGATCGGCTTGGTCCAGGGAGGTTCCGCGATCGGCGCCCACGCGAAAGCCTGGAGCCAGGCCATCAAGGCCAGGAGTCCCATCGCCGGGGGCAGCCAGGGGACCGACCACCCGACGATCGGCAGGAAAAGCTCGGCCGCGATGATCCAGGCCGCGATCATCACGACCGACCCCGAGAGCCATGGCCAGAGGGCCAGCTCGGCGGTCGAAATCGGCAGCGGGAAGGCCCGGCGAAGGTAGCCGCTTTCGAGGCTGCCTGCTTCTTCGCAATAGAGGAGCGCGTTCATGAAATGGACCGTGACCATGATGAGCACGCACAAGCCCGCCAGCACCGCCGCTTGCGGATAGCCGAGCCGTTGCAGGATGGCCGAGGCGATCCACGCGACGGCGATACTCCCCAGTGCTCCTGGCATCAGCCGGGGGTGCCGCGTCCGAATCGATTGCGCGAACGCGAGTCCGTGAGCGAATTTCATGGCTTCCCTCCCCGCACGGCGGTCATCGAGGTGCGACGGGCGCCGACCTGGGCCACGAAGATTTCGTCGAGCGAGACGTGATGGTCCTCGACGATCCGCCCGCCGAACTCGGAGGCTTCTCCTCCGATCCGCCCGAGGTCTCCCTGACAAATCGCCGACCATTCGCGACCATCCCCGTCGCAGACGAGCACGCCCCGGAGCGGAGGTGGCAGTTCGCGAGGATCGTCGAACCGGAGGACCACCCGGCGATATTCCTGCTTGATCACGTCGAGCGGGTCGTCGAGCACGATCTTGCCCCAATCGATCATCGCGACGTGATCCGCGACCCGCTCGACCTCGTCGAGCAGGTGCGACGAGAAGAGGACTGTCCGCCCGTCATCGGAGATCGTGCGGATGATCGCCGTGAGGATGTCGCGGCGAACGATCGGGTCGAGTCCGGTCGAAGGCTCGTCCAGCACCAGCAATTCCGGGCGATAGGCCAGGGCTGCGATCAGGCCGACCCGGGCACGCTGCCCCTGCGAAAGCCCCTTCACCTTGGCATTGGGATTCAGCTCGAATTGCTCGCGGAGCGACTCGGCATAGCGATCGTCCCAGGTCGGATAAAATGCCTTGAGATAGCGGATCAGCTCGCCGATTCGCATCCACTCGGGGAGGTCGCGGTTCTCGCCCAGATATCCGATCCGAGACAACACCCCCACCGGGTCGCTCACCGGGTCGAGCCCGAAGACCCGGACCGTGCCGGCCTGGGCCTTCAGCAGTCCGACGATGTGCTTGATCAGGGTGGTCTTGCCGGCGGCGTTTTCGCCCACCAGGCCGAAGACGCTGCCTCTCGGAATTCGCAGATCAATCTGATCGAGGGCGATCAGGGAGCCGAATCGGCGTGTCAGACTCCGGATCTCGACCACGTGATCTCGGGCCTCGTTGTCTCGATCGTCGATACCGCTCATGGTTTCTCCCCGTCGATTTGAGGGCGCATGGCCTGGTCCCTGCGGCCGATCAGCTCGACCACCTCCTCGACCGTGATCTCCATCTGGCGGGCCTCCGCCAACAGCGCGTCGACCCGCCCCGTCAGGATTTTCAACCGCTCGCGGCGGGCCAGCGGAGAGCCCGAACCCGAGATGAAGGTCCCGGCCGTCCGCCGCTTCTCTACGATCCCCGCCGCCTCAAGCTCCCGATACGCCCGCGCCACGGTGTTCGGGTTGATCGTCAGGCGCTCGGCCAACACCCGGATCGGCGGCACCTCGTCCCCCGAGACGAGCCGGCCCGACGCGACCAGGTACTTCACCTGGTTGACGATCTGCAAATAGATCGGGATGCCATCATCTTGCGAAATGTGAATGTTCAACAAATCCCCCCAATCCAGACCCATATCCGCAAGGGATTCGATCAAATACTGTATTAACACAATAATACAATATTAACCAAAGGGTCAAGGGATTTGTCTCGGAAGTTTCACGTCTCGGGCAACTCGGGGGGTGAATTGGGCCGGATGTGCGGGCGAGATGTTTCCAATGAAGACGGGACTCGAATACAGGAATTGCATCTCCCGGGTCTTTCGCGTAGTCTCGAATTCGACGCTTCGCATGGGTTGCGCGCCGTGGATGCCAGGAGATTCGGAGATCGGGCCGAGCCTATCGTTTCTCGCCGGAAGCCCGAGACCGGACGGATGGATTTTTCAATCTCACTCAGGCAATCGAATTGATTTCTCGCGACATGAGTAATACCGAACGCGAACGCAACCTCGCCGTTTTCATCGACCTGGAAAATCTGGCCATGGGCTTCCAGAGCCCTCGAAAGACCAAATTCGATATCGAGAAGGTCCTCGAACGTTTGGTGGAAAAGGGCAAGCTCATCGTCAAGAAGGCGTACGCGGATTGGAGCCGATTCCCGGCCTACACCGCCCCGTTTCATGAAGCGGCGATCGAACTGATCGAAATCCCGAAACGGGCGCAGACGGGCAAGAACTCCGCCGACATCCGCCTCGTGGTCGACGCCATGGATCTGGCCTGGAGCAAGCCGCACGTCGACACGTTCGTCATCGTCTCCGGCGATTCCGATTTCTCCCCCCTCGTCTCCAAGCTCAAGGAGAATGGCAAGCAC
>CALKTZ010000929.1 GCA_937997355.1 uncultured Planctomycetales bacterium
GCCCGGATCTTGACCCCCCGAGAGGGTTCCGGGCTGGACTGTGCGCAACACTTCCGAGGCGCGGCCGCCGTGCTCATGGATCCGGTTCGTGTTCCGATAGAGCACTTTCAAGACGGGGAGTGCCCGGCGATCGTCGGGCAGCTCGCGCGTCATGTGGTAGGCGGGGGCCAGGGCCATCAGGGTATGGAAGCCGATGTAGTCCTCGCCGCCGAAAGTGCGGGTATTCGCGAGCGCCGCCGCCGCGACGAGCGACTTCAGCTCGGTCCCCGCGCGAAGCTTCTCGACCACCGCCGGGATGATGCGTTCAATGGGGGTTTCCTGCATCAGGGCGACCAGCGGTTCGAGCCCGCCGAAGACCAGGCGATCCCCCTCGCCGTTGCCGCGCTCCTCGCCGCCCCGGGCGGGGATGAACCCCATGTCGGACGCCGTGCCGAACCCGACACTCGCCGCCAACATCCCCCGGCCGACATTTCCCAGGAACTCTCGACGCGTGTGCTGGGCGCTCATCGTCTCCGTCCTTTCGTGAAGCGAGTGGAATGCCGATATCTGGTAGCCCAAAATCTCCGGGTATTTTAATCGATTCTCCCGGGCTCGGCGAGACCCCCGCGGACCGGGGGAATCCGAGCACCTCCCCCGCTACGACGAGATGAACGGGCTATTCGCGTCGTCGCGCGGATGTCGGATGCGCGGCCGTCCCCGTTTTCAAGCGCCGCGCATTCGGGCGAAGCCGAGTCCGAGGAGGCGGCTCAAACCGCCGCGGCAGGGCCGCCCCCGGCCAGCTCGCTCAGGCGGTTGTTGCGGCCCTTGAGGGCCAGGCCCAGGAGCACCCAGGTCCAGCCGTTGTAGATCATGCTGATGCCGACATACAGGCCGATCACCCAGAGGCTGGCGGCGGGCCATTCCATCCAGATCAGGAGGCCGAGCGCGAAGTCGATCACCCCGCCCAGGAGCGCCCAGCCCCAGTGGGGGAACTGGTAAGTCAGCGAGCCGATGATCCGGAAGAGCCCCTCCACCAGCAGGCCGCAGGCGAGCAAGAGCGTCATGGCGGCCAGGGCGCTGGCGGGCTGCCGGACGAACAGCACGCCGACGACGATGTAGAGGATCGCCGAGATCAGGGTCAGGAAGAAGCCGCTCCAGTCTCTCGCCCAGAACGATCCGATGAACTGGGCGACTCCCCCCACCAGCAGGAGGGAGCCGAAGATCACCGCCGTGGTGAGCCCCGTCACGAAGGGGGCGCCGATCGCGATCGTCCCGATGACGATCAGCAAGATCCCGAGGATCAGGAACCAGAGCCATTCTCCGCGGAGGACTTCGAGCTCATGCCGGAGGACCCTCGATCGGCGGTCTTGCGCGGGGGTGCCGAGACTCATCGCGTTGCTCCCTTCCTCTTCTCGTTTTCGATTCCCGATGTGCGGCTTCGGGGGATTCCCCGAGCTTACCGAGCATAACGCATGCAAGCGGTTTCGCCAGAGGTGAGGAGAAAAGAAGGTACGCGGCCCCGTCCGTGATGAGGTGCATGACAAAAGTCTCTTCTCAATGGAGGTCATCATTTGACCTTTTTCACGCCGAGAAGGATTGCCGACAATATTCTCTTCCCGGACTCGAATAACTCGTTTGAGCGGCTCATCACGCATGCGAGAGAGAGAAAGAGCGATGGCATACTCGAACGTGCTATACGACGATTTCACCGCGGTCAGTCCGCCCCGGAAGCCGGGAATGCATCGGATCACGGCGGGGTTCAACGTGGCGCTGCTCGCATTCCAGGCCGTCACGGGATTCGTGACGTTCCTCGCATCGGATCGAGCCAGAGCTTTTCCCTTGGCGGGCATCCTTCTCACGAGTTTCATCGATTTGATCCGGCTCATCGTCGTCATGATGCTCATCGCCTGGTTTGTCCGTGAGTTCTGGCAGCGCCTGATCACGAGCCTCGTCCCGATTCGGCCGATCGACTTCCAGGAAGCACTGGCCATCGTTTTGATGTTCGGACTCCTCCTCGGGCGGTGATGTGGGACCGGAGATTTGCAGCACACGGCGACCGGTTCATGCCTCCTCGTCAATGAGCTTTTTGAAAGTAGCTCCCGACGCGGAGCACCGAACTCATCTTCGCCCATCACCGCCTCCGGCCTCGGCGGCACTTCCGAACTCGTCGGGTTTGGGAGACGTTGCATGCGCGATCGATCGGGATGGCGTGCCTTCCGATACGTCCCAGATCTTGATTTCCATGTCGCCTCCCGCCGAGGCCGCCAGCCGGCCATCGGCGGAGATTGCCAGGGCCGAAATCCCGGACGCGTGCTCGCGCCAGGAGTGGAGAATTCGTTGCGTCGACGGTTCCACGATGACGAGGGTGCCGTCGATCCCGCCGCAGGCGAGCCGTTCTCCGTTGGCCGAGGTGACCAGCGCGGAGATCAAGAATCCGACGTTGAATGAGTTTTCCCTCGTGCCGTCGGCCAGATTCCAGGTTTGAATCGACGATTTTCGGCCGACGACGAAGAGCCGATCGACGGCCTCGGACGCGGCGATCGCAACGTAATTGTCTCCGGGAAGCTGGACGGAGGGGGGCCGGATCTCCCCCGGTCCTCCCCTGCCGACGATCGCTCGCAGGCCGCTGGTGATGATCGCGTAGCGGATCGCGGGTCGATCGGATTCAAAGCTCATACGAATCCGCGCGATCGTCGGGGTTTCGAATTCCGCGACGACCCGTTGTTGCGCGATGTCCCAGATTCGAATCGATTTTTCGAGGTCGCTCGTCAGCAGCGATCGGCCGTCCGGCGAGAATCGAACCGCGCGGACCATGCCTGCGGGCCATCGGGCGATCGGCTCGTAGTGCCGGGTCGTGTCCCACAGCCTGATCCCCTCCAGGTCCCCCGTCGCCATCACTTTACCATCGGGCGAGAAGGCGAGGCAGAAGAAGATTTCCTCGTCGGGAAACTGCGTGGAGATTTCGCAGGCGTCCTCGACATTCCAGAGCCTGATCGCGCCGTCCCAGCCGATCGACGCCAGGGTCTTCCCCTGGAGGTCGAACATCAATTCGCGAATCAGCCCCGTCAGCCCGGTCAATCGGGCCCTGGCCTGACTTTCCTCCGGCTTTGAGGGATTGCCCGGAATCAGGTGGATTCCCAGGCCGACGATCGCGAGGAAAACCGAGCCATGTCGCAGATTGAGGAAAAGCTTCGCCACGAAGCCCTTGGGCATCCCCCCCTGGGACCAACTTCCGTGGATCATGGCAACTGGCGGTGCCTGGCGGATCGACATGGGCAAATCCCTTGTCCTGGGTGGATGCGCGAGATCGCGCCGACGCGCGTTCTCCGCGCATGGGGCGACCGATCGATCGAGCGTCAACGATCGCACGATCGGTGACCGAACATCGAGCATCGCGTCGCGGGACGCTTCACCAATAAAGATGCCGCCTCGGCCGTTTTTTCTCACAAAATTCCGAAAAAATTCGGCGGCCGGGGGACGGTTGGCCTTCGTCCGCCAGAATCCCCGATTTTATTCGATGCGGGGATTCGGATATTCTTCGTCGCGGATGATTCTAGATTTCGCGAAAAGATCCGACTCGCCGAATTGCGTTCGATGCGGGCCGCACACCCCCGTCGAAACGGTCGACCGGAAGTCTCCGAATGTCCTTTCGGCGGGGCCGATTCATTCCGGCTGGGGGAGCGGCTTGCGGGGAAGTTTGCGCGGGGTTGCGGCGAGTTCCCGGATTTCCAGGGCCTGGTCGGCGTCGAGGTCGCGGAAGACCTGGGTGGCGCCGCTCGTGGGCCAGTGGATTTCGACGAGGGCCACCTTGTCCGCCTTGCCGAGCCCGACGTGCTGCTCCAGCGGATTGGCGCCGAAGCTGCTCCCCGAACTGACGTGGAGGTGGATGGTCTGGGGCTTGGCCCCGGCGGTGACGACCTTGATCCGGGCGCCGATGGCCGACCGGTTGGATTTCTCGCCGATGAGCTTGAGGGAGAGCCAGTGGTTCTTGCTCAACCCTGGATTCTGGAACAGGAGGTTGTGGAATCGATCGCCGTTGACGGCGCCGCCGGTCTCGACGAACAGGTCGATGTCGCCGTCGCGGTCCCAGTCGCCGCAGGCGACGCCGTGCCCTTTCTGGAGATGGCCGGTGCCGCTCGATCCGGTGATCTCGGCGAAGCGGGCCCCGTCGACATTGCGGAACATCCGGTTGGGGATGAGGGTGGCCAGGCTCGGCTCGCCGGTCGCCAGGTAGAAGTCGAGGAAGCCGTCGTTGTCGAAGTCGCCGAAGTTGCTCCCCATGGTTTCGAAGACCATGTCGAGGCCGGCGGCCTTGGCGGTATCCTCGAACGCCTTGCCCCCTCGGTTATGGAACAGCCGGTTGGATTCCCGGGCGTGCGGCTGGCCGAGGAGCCCACGCACCACATCGGCCACCGTGCGCTGATAGCACGTGGCGAGGATGTCGAGGAAGCCGTCGTTGTCATAGTCCCAGGCCCAGCAAGAAAAACCAATTCGATGCTTGTCGATTCCGAATTCCGAAGTAATGTCTTCGAAGGTCCCGTCCTTCCGGTTGCGGAAGAGTTTGCCCGTCGATCGGAGATGACTGAGGAAGAGATCCGGATAGTCGTCGTTGTCGACGTCGATCCATGCCGCCCCCTTGCAGTAGCTGCTGGGAGGTTCGGTGAGACCCGCCTTCACGGCGACTTCCTCGAAGGTCCCGTCCTTCCGCTGGTGATAGAGCCGGCTCTGCTGGCGCTCGCAGCAGACGAAAAGGTCGAGGAGGCCGTCGTTGTCGTAATCGGCCCAGGTCGCGGAGTTCGAGTTGACCGGATCGAGCAGGCCCGCGCGTTCGGTCACGTCCTCGAAGGTCCCGTCCCCCCTGTTCCGGAGCAAGCTGGGGCGGATGGGATTGCGAATCCAGGCACCTCGAGGGACGTAGATATCGAGATTGCCGTCGTTGTCGTAATCGGCCTGGACGCAGTTGAGCCCGCCGAGCTGGGAGCTTACTCCCGCCGAGCTTCCCCGCTCCTCGAAGGTGCCATCCCCCTTGTTGCGATAGACGGCCATCGGCATCGAGGAATCCCAGGAGGTGGTGACGATGTCGAGGAGGCCGTCATTGTCGAAGTCGTCCATGATGGAACCGCCGGCCTGGTTGAGCCGGTTCACGCCGACGAGGTGGCCGACGTCTCGGAATTTTCCGATGTCGAATTCGGACTTCTGAAAGCGGTCCAGCGGGATCAGGTATTTCGGATCGACCCTGGCCGGGTATTCCCCAAGCGTCATATGGGCGAGGTTGAGGAGCCAGCGGATCTCCAGGTCGTCGGGGAATTGTTCCAGATATTCGTGGAAGTAGGCGATGGCCGCGCGGGAACCCTCGGGCTTGACATGCACGGCGGCCGCGGAGATCGGCAGGATGCACGAGCTTTCCCCGCGGCAGTCGATGCAGTTCTCGTTCTCGCCGAGTCGCATCGACCCGATCCCCTGGAGATAGATGATCGAGAACAGGATCTCCTGGGCGATCCGGTCGTCCGACTCGGCGATGGAGCGCGCCGAGGCCAGGGTTTCCAGGGAGCGCCGGGTTTCTCCGAGACCGTTAAAGACCATCGCCTGGCCCATGCTCATGGTGGCGACATTCGGCAGGTCTCCGGCCTTGCGGAGATTCTCGATGCTTCGATCGAAGGGCTCGATGGCCGTCTTCTGGAAATCTCGGTAGGACTCGTCAACTTTCTCCAGGGAGGCCCCGGGACCCCAGTCCTTGAGCTTACTGATCATGTACGAGAACCCGCTGGTATCGATCTGGGGATTCCGAGGGCGGTAGGCCAGGCCTTGTCGTCTCGCAATCGTGGGAGTTGGGACCGTTGCGCCGTTCATTTCGGCCTTCGCAGAAGTCAGCAATGCCGGTTTGGGTGTGCCGGGGGAGGAGAACGGATTCTTCGCCAAGGTCAATCCCGCGAGGATGGCGAATACGACCAGTGCTCCGGTGCGAAGGACGGCGGTTCGTTGCATCGAGATCGGTCCGGGGAAAAACGAGAATAAGCATGGACTGTATAATTGAGATTGGTGGATTAATCTTTGCATTCGGCCTGTTCGGTCGACAAGGGCTTGGATGGAGTTCTTGATCTCCGAGATCGTCGTTTCGTTTGCGTTTCGTCCGGCGGGTGTCATAATTCAGCACCACGCGAGTCGCCGCGAGTAAAGCCGGGCCGAAATAGAGTTGCGTCCTCGTCGAGCACTCTTACGGAGCCCTCATATCCTGGGTCTCCGGTCGAATTCGGCTCCTGTGCGACCGCCCACGAAATACCCAAGCGAGCACACTCCCCGGGGGGAGCAGGGCGCCAAGGATCATGCGCGCCTTGCCCCCCCTTTTTTGATTTTGAGCCCTGGAATTTTCTTTTGATGGCTCGCGGGGCGCGTTATATCCTGAAGGTTCCGCTTGCGAAGCTCACCGGAACTTCGGCCGGCTTGCCTCCGAGGCAAACTCGGCTCCAGCCGTTTTGTTCGCACAACGGTGCGATCCATCACCGACCCCGGGCGTCTCGGGACGCCCGGCGGCTCCTCCGAAACGTTGGCGGCCGGATCTCATTCCCTGCTCCCATTCGGCAATGCACCGTCTCGAGGCCGGTCGGCATCAAGGAGTCTGGAAGGATGGCGCGACTCAGAGTGACCACGGGCGGGATGGGGGTCCTCCTCCTGGCGGCGTCTTTCGTGCTGGGAGGAGACTTGGGCGCGGGAAAGCGCCGCGAAAGCTTCGATCGCGAGCCGGCCTGGGAGGGCTATCGGAACCGGCTGACCCCGCCCGAGCCGCGGATCACCCGGCAGGACTTCGGCTATCGCGCTTCGATGCGGGCGGGAGGTCGGGCGGCCGGGGAGATCGGCGGCCGAATCCAGCGGTCGACGACCCCCGCGTCGTATGCCCGCGCCATCAAGCCCCGGACCCTGAACGATCCACTCGAAGCCTCGGGGACCTTCGCGGTGACCTCGGCCGACGGCGGCAGCGGGGTCCTCATCGGCTGGTTCGCCCACGACGCGAAAACCTGGCGCACCCCGAATTCGTTGGTGTTCCGCATCGACGGTAACGGCGGCAAGTTCTGGGTCTTCTTTGAATACGGCACGCGCCACGGCAAGACCGGCGGGGGCGTGACGTTCGAGGGGGAGCGTTATCAGACCACGCCGACGAAGCCCTTCCCCGCCGACGGGACGCCTCATCGCTGGACCCTCCGCTACGAGCCCGGCCCGGTCGGTGCCGACGGCCGAATCACCCTCACGCTCGACGGCCGCGAATATCAGGCCCGCGTCGAGGCCGAGCACAAGGCCGACGGCGCGACCTTCGATCGCTTCGGCATCCTCAACGTGATGAGCTCGGGGAGCGGGCTCGACCTCTTCCTCGACGACCTGACGATCGACGGCGAGCGCGAATCGTTCGGCGGCGATCCCGGCTGGGAGGCTCGGGGGAATCACGTCACCTTCGAGGACCGAATCCAGCGCCCGTTCCACAGCTTCGGTTATCGGCCGACGAGCCATGCCGGGGGGCGGCCCGGAGAGATCGGCGGCATCGTCTGGCGCGACGAGGCCCCCGCCTACTACGCCGATCGCGTCGGCCCGCTCGATCTCGATCACCCCTTCACCGCCTCGGGACGGCTGGCGTTCCTCGCCGGATCGGCCGACAGCGGCGTCTACCTCGGCTGGTTTCACGCCGAGTCCAAGCGGTCGCAGAAGGCCGAATACGAGGTCCCCCCCCGAAACCTCCTCGGCCTGATGATCGAAGGGCCGAGCCGCGTCGGGCACTACATCCGGCCGGCCTACCGCGATGCTAAGGGGGGAGGCGCGGCCCTCGATGAAGGGCCGATCCTCCAACCGGGGAGCGAGACTCGCCGGTGGTCAATCGCCTACGATCCCCGGGCCGCCGCCGGTCGGGGCCGGATCACCTCCGTCGTCGACGGCGACACCCGGACCCTCGACCTCGCGCCGGGCGGCCGCAAGGCCGGGGCCCGGTTCGACCGCTTCGGCCTCTTCAACATCCAGGCCGGGGGGCATTACGTCGAGTTCTACGTCGACGACCTCCAGTATACGGTTCGGGCCGATTGATCGATCCATCGAGCCGGGCGCTCAGGGCTCATCCTTCGGTCTCTCCTGCTTGTCGAGGACATCGGAGCGAGAGTGGGTCCGGAAGAAGGAGCGGGCCTTGGCCAGCTTGGTCACGCGGGCCTTGTTCCCGCGATCGACCTCCTCTCGGAGCGTGCCGATGGCCGCAATCTCGCTCAGCACGCTCGCGGTTTGCGGCGAGCCTTGCGCATAGCCCACGGCCCTGTCGAACAGCCGATGCGTCCCTTCGATATCTCCCCGCTCCATGGCCCTGGCCGCTTCCTTCTGCGCGCGGGCGATCATCAGCAGGGCCTCTTGCTCCAGGACGAGCGGATTGGAGGGCCAGTCCGAGAAGACCTCCAGCGCCAGGGCCGGGACCGGATCGAGCCGGGCATGCAGGCTCCGGCGGCTGGTCTTGCCATCGACCGTCTCATCCCAGGCCAACCGGACCGAAATCGGCGAGAGGAACGAGCCCCCCGATTGCGGCGGGATGCTCAGCCGGACGACCGCCTGGACGGGCACCCCCGCGACCAGGTTGGGGAGCATCAGGCGGCCGGTGGAGACCTTTTCGAAGTCGTTGAGCACGTCGGCCAACGTCACGCCGGCCCCGGCGTTGGGCTCGATCCCCAGGCTCACCTTCTGGCCGAACGTGGCGATCAACCCGTCAAGCTCGGTCTGGAAAATATCGGTGAGCTGGACGGGGGACTCGATGTAGTAATAGTTGCCGTCGCCGGCGCGAGCCATCGCTTCCATCAGGTCTTCATTATAGTCGGAGCCGACCCCCAGCGTGGTGGTCCCGATCCCTTTGGCGACCACGTCGCGAACCTGCTTGGTGATGGCGTTGGGGTCGGTCACCCCCACGTTGGCCAGGCCGTCGGATAGGAGGAGGACCCGGTTCAGGCTCCCGGCGAGATGGCCGGCTTGGGCTTGCTTGGCCCCCGCATTCCAGCCGCCGAAGAGGTCGGTAGAGCCCCTCGGCTCGATCTGGGCGATCTTCCGCTCGATCTCCGCGCGATTGGTGGCCGGCGTGCTCGGGACGATCGTTTCCACCTCGCTGTCGAAGATGGTCACGCTCACGCGGTCGGTCGGCAGGAGCTGGCGTACCGCGAACAGGGCCGCCTCCCTGGCGTAGGGCATCTTTTTGGCCCCCGCCATCGATCCCGAGTGATCCAGCACCAGGGCCAGGTTCAACGGCTTCCTCGGAAAATGCACCGACGGCCTCGGCGGCGTGATCCGAATCAAAATGTCGAGGGTGATCGAGGCGTCCGAGCA
>CALKTZ010000930.1 GCA_937997355.1 uncultured Planctomycetales bacterium
CGTCCCCACCCAAACCCGAGAACCCTGCACGAGCGACTGGATTCGCTCGCGCATCTCCCCGGCCGCCTTGTTGGTGAACGTCAAGGCGAGGACCTGATCGCTGGGGATTCCCGATTGAATCAGGTGAGCGACCCGCCGCGTGATGACTCGGGTCTTCCCCGAACCTGCCGCCGCCAGGACCAGCAAGGGTCCGTTGACGTGCCTGACGGCCTCGCGCTGGGGGGGAGTCAAATCGGCGAACAAGTCCATGGATCGATCCGTCCTCAAAGCGTTGGGCGATGTCGGGCCAGAGTCAGGCCCATCCGTTTGGAGCGGTTCTAACGCGACGAGCGAACGGGGGAAATGGGAGAAAACCTTCGGCCACATCCGCAACCAAAGCCGATTCCCGAGGAGCCGGAACCCCGGGCCGGCTCGCGCAACTCGGGGCCTTCACTCCCACGGATTCGTCCTTCCAGTGTATCCGCCACGGCGGCCGGACGCGATCCAACTTGCGAACCGACTCGGCCGTCGATGACAATGAGTCGGGATCTAGGGATCGGCCGAGACCTCGGAGGGCATGGCGAACGATGGATATTGTGGGAATCGGCAGCGAGATCGTGGAGTGCCCGCGAATCGGCAAGATGATCGAGCTCCACGGCGAACTCTTTCTTCGCCGTGTTTTCACCGATTGGGAGATTCGCTACTGCCAATCGAGGAGGCATGCAACCGAACATTTCGCCGGCCACTGGGCCGCGAAAGAGGCGATCGTCCGGGCCATCGGCATGACTTACAGCCGGGGGATGCTCTGGACCGACCTCGAGATCCGCAACGTCCGGGGGGGGAAGAGCCTGGTGAAAGTCTGCGGCTCCGCCAAGGAGATCGCGCTGGAACGGGGGATCGGCGATATCCTCCTGACGATCTCCCACTGCCGGACCTACGCGACGGCCTACGCGCTCGCGATCGCTCGGCCGAAGGCCACTTCCTCGATCGGCCTCAGACCCGACGATCCTCACTCGACCTGAGAATGAGAAGAGGCTTACGTCGGGATCACTTGAGCTGGCGAACGCTCCCCACTCAGCGAGCGGCCTGGGCACCTTCCTGCTTGAGCCCCGGGGCGGCGCGGAAATGGCGGATCATCTTGCCGTCGGCGAAGTTCCAGAGCCGAACATCGCCGTCCCAGCTTCCGCTGGCGATGGTCTTGCCGTCCCGGGAAATCGCCAGGGAATAAATCCAGTCCCCCTGGCCGGAAAGGTCCCGAATCTTCGCGCCATCGGCCGCGTTGAACAGCCGAACGGTCTTATCGGCCCCGGCGGCAACGAGGGTCTTGCCGTCCGGCGAGAAGAAGAGTCGATAGACCGTGCCGCCGAAGCCGCCGATCTCTCGGAGCTGCTTCCCTTCCTGATCCGGGTTCCAGATCCGAATCTTATTGTCTTCGCCCCCGGTGGCGATCGCCTTGCCATCGGGCGTGAACGAGGCCGTGTAGACCGGGACCGCATGGGTCGGGAAGGTGACGAGCGACTCCTTCTTCTCGACGTCGAACACCTTGCTCGTCTTGTCGCGGGCCGCGCTGGCGAGCCGCTTGCCGTCCGGGCTGAAGGCGACGTCGAAGATCCAGTCGGCGTGGTCTTCGATCAGGACGAGCTGTTTGCCGGTCTCGACCTCGAAGACCCGGACGGTCCGGTCCGCCCCGGCCGCGGCGATCTTCTTGCCGTCGGGGCTGAACGCGACCGTGTACACGACGTCGGTGGATTCGAAGAGGTCGCGCGGCGAGGCCGGCTTCCCGCCATTCTCCACCTTCCAAAGCCGGGCGGAGCCGAACTGGCCGGGATCTCCGCTCGCCGCCGCGAGCCACTTGCCGTCCGGGCTGTAGGCGATGTCGTAAACCCGCTCGCCGAGCCCTTGTTCGCGGCGGACGAGTTCTCCGCCGGTCACCTTCCAGAAATTGATCTCATGATAGCCCGCCGTCGCGATCTCGGAGCCATCGGGATTGAAGGCCAACGCCGTAATGGGGACGGTCGTCGGGTAAGCCGCCGGAATCGAGACCGGGGTCATCCGACGGAGGAGGACCGTCCAATCTTCCTTGGGATCGTTGCCGTCATACTTGCCCCCTTCGGTAACCCATTTCTCGATCAGTGCGACCTTATCCGTGGGAAGGGGATCTTGCTTGTAGGGCATGCGAGGCTGCCCGTCGTGACGGATCAGCTCGACGAAATAGCTCTCGTCGGGCTTGCCGGGTTCCAGCGTCACGCCATCCCCTTGCTGACCTCCCTTCGCAAGCTGGGCGAAGGTCGTCATCGTGTACTTGCTCTCCGACTTCCTGGGATTGTGGCAGGCGATGCAATTCTTAACCAGGATTGGAGCGATCTCCTTCATGAAGCTCACGCCGCTTGCCGACGGCTTGGTGGGAGCCTTCTTCTCCTCGGCCTTCGCTTCGGGCTTCTTCTCTTCCGACTTCTGATCCGCGGGTTTCTTCTCTTCCGACTTCTGATCCGCGGGCTTCTTCTCCCCGGCCTTGGCGGGAGCTTTCTTCTCCTCGGCCTTCGCTTCGGTCTTGGCGGCGGGCTTCTTGGCGTCGGCCGGTTTGGGAGCGGGTTTCGAATCCTCCGCGTTCGCGGTGCGACTCGCCCCGAAGCTCACACTCAGAGTGAACGCGAGTGCGAAGATGCCGATCCGAAGGGTTCGGAGGTTGCTAGTCATCGTGTCGATCTCCCATCGAAAACGGCCAAGGGATACTCTCTGGCGTGGAATCCGGCAAATTCTCATGCTGATCTACTTGTGCGATACGTCGAAACAGGACCGATCGAGGAACCTGGGCCGGGCCGCGCCCGGAGTAGCCAACAACCGCGGGACCACGCTCATTTTGCCGCGAGCACCTTGATCGCGAGGTCCACCGGGGGGGTGGGGTAATCCTTCTTGTTGACCTGGAAGGCGAGGGCAAGTTGAGCCTTGGCCGTTGCGGGTGCCGCCTTGGCATCGGCAACAACCTTGAAAGTGAAGTCGGTGGCATCGGCCGCGACCGTGATCGGAGCCGCCGTAAGGCCGGCGGGCAATCCGTTGAGCTTGATCGTCACCGGCTCCTTGAAACCGCCCCGGCGGATCAGCTTGCCTTTCAACTCGGATGTCGTGCCCGCCTTCAATTCCAGGCTCGTCGCGGCCGGTTGCAATTCGGCCGGGCGAACCATCTTCAGGGTGACGGAGGGCAGGGCGAAGGTGCGGTCGACGTTGGCGAACTTCCCCTTCGCCAACAGGCCGATCGTCATGGTCCCGAACACGGCATCGGCCGAAGCGTTCACGGCGACCGTCCCCTTGGTCGCCTTCTCGGCGATGGTGGCGTTCGGGGCGGTGACCCCGGGGGGCAGCGGCAATGGGCTAATCGTGAGCGCGGCGTCCGATCCCTTGGACCGGATCGCCTCGACCGGGATCGACGCACCAAACCCGTGCGCGACCTCGATCGGCTCGGCGGGAGCGGTGAGGTTGACGGGGTCCGGCTGGGCCGGGGCGGCTTCGAGCCCCTGGAACTCCACGGTGTTGATCGGGACGCCATCCTGCTCGACGAACCGGAAGCTCTTGGTTGCAACGGCCTCGACCGTGGTCGATCCTTCCTGGCCCCGGCCGACGAGCTTGAGCCGAAGGGCATTGAACGACGCATCGGGCGAGGCCGCCAGGCTGATCGCCCCGACCAGCTGCCCGGCGGCGATCACCGAAGGACGGACGGTGAGCCCGGGGGGCGGATTGTCGACCGTCACCTTCACCTCTCCGCCATAGCCCTTCCGCACCAGGGTGAGAGCTACCGCCGAGGTTCCCCCCTTGGGGATGCTCACCTGGGCATCCGCTACCTCCAACTCGAATTGCGGCACAATCGGCTCGACGAGGATCCGATAGGGGAAGCCAATCCCCCCCCGGCCTTCGAGGTCCCGAAGGGTGAGGGTGATTTCGTTCGTTCCTCCCGGGACGGTCAGATCCAGGGCGGGGTCGGGGTCGATGGTAGTCGTGGGTTGATTATTCTTCATCGGCCCGGGGATCGTCTGGTCGTCGGCCGTGCCGATGGAGGCGCCATTATTCCCGAGCACCTGGAGAGTGCCATCGAGGGTCGAGCCGAGGGAAGCGGCCTGGACCTTGATATTGAGCCGCTGACCGGGCATCACCGCCACCTTGTAGGAGTCAATTTCCCCGGCCTTGCTGATCCGGCCGTTGAAGACGACGGGGGGTGCCCCTTTGGTGATCAGACCCGGATCGGTCGACTCGCGCATCTCGGGGAGGTGGCCGACGATCAAGGGCCGCAACGACTCG
>CALKTZ010000931.1 GCA_937997355.1 uncultured Planctomycetales bacterium
CGGCAACCGGCGTCGCGATGACCAGCGCGCAGGGGCAGGCGATGACCAGCACCACGAGCCCTCGGCCGAACCACTCGCGCCAGAGTGCTCCCTCCCCCAGCGATCCATGCCCTGTGAGCGACAGCCAGAGGGGAGGGGCCAGCATCACGAACAACGAGAGGAGCACGACGGCCGGTGTGTAATAACGGGCGAAGGCCGTGATCCGTCGTTCGATCGGCGCACGGCCAGACTGAGACTCGCGCACCCTCGCGATGACTCTTGAGATCAATGTGTCGCCGATCGGCCCGGACGCCTTGACCTCCAGCGCCCCCTCGCCGTTGATCGTCCCGGCGTAGACCTCGTCGCCGGGTTCCCGGAGGATGGGCACCGATTCTCCGGTGATCGACTTTTGATCGACCGTCGAACGCCCCGAGAGCACTTCGCCGTCGATGGGGATCGTGTTACCGGAGCGGACCAGGACGCGATCGCCGGCCTTGATACGCGCGGCGGGCTCGATGCGGGTTGAACCGTCCTCCGCGATCAATTCCGCCTCGTCGGGCGCGATCTCCAGCAATGAACGGATCGCGCGGCGGGCTCGCTCCAGGCTGAGCGATTCGAGGAGTTCCGAGAGACCGTAAAGAAAGCCGACCGTGGCCGCTTCGTCCCACTCCCCCAGGGCCATGGCGCCGATCACCGCCAGGGTCATCAGGACGTCGATATCGAGGCGGAATTGCTTCAAAGTCCGAAAGGTGCGCGGCAAGAGATCGATGGCCGCGATCAGGATCGCAAGGCCAAACAGCGCTCGCGCGGCCAGCACCGATCGAGGATCGAGGATCGATAATCGTCCCAGCCAGGCGACCCCGATTCCCGCGACCAGGCAGACCCCCGAACCGATCGTGGTCACCCATCTGCCATGCAGGGACCACCAGGAAGGGCGAATTTCCTCCGCCTGTCCCGCGGGTGCCGTCGTCAGTCCCGTGCGTTCCGTGAGGAGCCGGGCCAATGCCTCGGGGGTGATTCGAGACGTTTCCAGGTCAAGGGTCATGGTCCCGTGAATGAGGTCGAAGGAGAGGCCGTCGATTCCTGACTGATCCTTCAATGCGGATCGAATGGACTCGATCTCCTTAGGGCAGTCGAGCCCCTGAACTCGCATCGTGCAGCGGGCTTGGCTCATACACGCGACCCCTCAACAATGGCTTTGCCTGACCGGCTTCACTCATTATAGGATGATCGGCATGCCCGGAAAACCAGACGTAGCTTGTCGATTGACCAATCTCGGACATACTTCGACGCAACGCGGGTTTGGCTCAACCTCGATCGCCCCTTGAGAATTCGGATTCTGAAGGTTTCCGGATTCAGGGAACGACTCGACCCGGCATTGTATCCGGATCGAAATTGGAGTTTGATGAAAATGTCCCCAACTCCGCCCTGCGGGCTTGCCAAGAATGGTC
>CALKTZ010000932.1 GCA_937997355.1 uncultured Planctomycetales bacterium
CTCTACGGCATGGGCTATTCCAACTACGCCAATCCTTACTATGGGGCCGGGATGTATTCGCAGCCGGTCGTGGTGGCCGCCGCGCCGGTGAATGCCGGCAATTATGCCGTCACCCCGGAAACGCTGGCCTCGGCCTACGACTACTCGCAGCCGATCAACACCGACGCCACTCCCCCCGAACCGGCTGTGGCTGATCCGGCCGTGACCCTGATGGATGACGCCCGGGCCGCCTTCATGGCGGGGGATTATCCCAAGGCCTTGAACCTCACCGACCAGGCGCTCAAGACCCTGCCGAACGACTCGGCGGTCCACGAATTCCGGGCCTTGGTCCTGTTCGCCTTGAAGCAGTACGACTTCGCGGCGGGCACCCTGTACGCGGTGCTCTCGGTCGGCCCCGGCTGGGACTGGACGACGATGATCCGGCTCTATCCGAACGTCGACGTCTACACGACCCAGCTCCGGGCGCTCGAAACCTATCGCAACGAGCATCCGGATTCGGCGTCGGCCCACTTCGTGCTGGGGTATCAATACCTCACCCAGGGGAATACCGAGGCGGGGGTCGGCGAGTTGAAGGAGGTCGCGCGGCTCAAGCCGCAAGATCACCTGGCCAGCCAGTTGATCGCCGCGCTGGCCCCTCCGGCCTCCGCGGCGGGGACGGGTGCCGGTGCGGGCGCGGCCGCCGCTATCGGGGGGCCGACGGATTCCTTGGCCCCGCTGCCGCCTCAAGGGACCGATGCGGAAACCCCGGATGGCGAAGCTCCCGACCCCAACCAGCCGCCCGACGCAAGCGCGGTGGCCGCCGCCGCCTCCGCGACCCAGGGAGGCCCCGAATCGAAGATCAAGCCGCCGGCCGAATCCAGCTTCGGCGGGGGCTGGAAATCCAGCCCAAACCCCGACGTGACGATCGACCTGGCCATCCAGCCCGACAAAAAATTCTCGTGGAGTGTCACCCACAAGGGGCAGACCCGTAAGTTTGACGGCGAATACACCTACGGAGGCGACACCCTGACCCTCGTCCAGACGAACGGCACGGCCATGGTCGGCAAGCTCGCCTGGCAGGACGAAAGCCACTTCAACTTCCGGATCGCCGGCACAACGCCCGACGACCCGGGATTGAATTTCGCCCGCTAACGCCCAGCCTCGCCCCCATCCCCCGACCCGTTGTAAGGGGATGGAAGCGAGAACGGGCCGGTCGGGTGAATTCGCCCCCAATGCAGCGTGATCGACATCTTGAGTACTGAAGCGACGGGGGGAGTCCGCGGCAACGCGACTCCCCCCGTTTGCATTTCATCGACTGGATTCTGTTCCAGGTCCCAAAAATAAGCATCTGGACTAGGCTTTCGCTCTATCTGACTGCACGCCGACGGAGCAGCAGGCCGATCGCCCCCGCACCGGTCGCGACCAGGGCCAGCGACGACGGCTCCGGCACCGCCGATACCGCCGACGGGATGAAGAGGAGATAGGTCGGGTGGTCGACTTCTTGAGTCGCGAAGACCCCCTCGGATGCCCCCGTAACTCCATCAAATCGCAGGATCCGGGAAGTATTCCTGTCGGCGACGAACAGGTCGCCGCCGGGGCCGAACGCCAAGCCGGATGGGAAGGAAGGGAGAAAGGTGCCCTGCGAGATCCGAATCCCGTCCATCGTGGCAAAGGTCCCCTCCGGCTCGCCCGAGGCGCCGTCGAACCGCGACACCAGGCCGAACTCCACGCGCGATTCGGCGACGAATAGATCGCCGCCGGGGCCGATTGTCAGGCCGGCGGCATAGAGCAGGTTGGAGGCGAAGTCGTCCTTGACCGCTCCCGTGGCGCCGTCGAATCGGAGCACGCGGTCATACATGGAAACGAACAGGTCGCCGCCGGGACCGAATGCCAGGCCGAATGCGTCATCGACGAAAAACGCTTCATCGAACGCGGGGCTGGATGCGAACATCCCCTTGAACGCGCCCGTCATCCCGTCGAATCGCATGACCCCCGCCGTCAAGGTACTCAGCCCCGGGATCGCCCCGACGACGTAGAGATCGCCGTCGGGGCCGAACGTCATCCCTCCCGGGCCTCCCGGTGCGAAATAGGACGAGAAAATCCCCTTGGATGCGCCGGTCATGCCGTCGAATTTCAGCACCTGATGCGTGACCTGGCTCGCGATCAGCACATCTCCCTGGGGGCTTAGGGCGATACCTCCGAGTTGATACGAGAATGGGAACCCGGACGATGGGAGTGCCGAAGTGAAATTACCGAGATAGTTGCCCGCATCGCTGTATCGCACGACCCGATTGTCGAAAGGCTCGACGACCAGCAAGTCGGCGCGGGTCGAGGGAGGCGCGGGGAAGAAGACAAAGAGCCCCAATGCGACCAGTACTCTCATAGGAATGCGAATCATTTGCGGCGGACTCCCGGTGGATCAGGAAACAATTGCGAATAGGAACGGCCCGGCTCTCCGGCACGATCATCAAGGACGCACGCGGCGATTCTTCCTCACGCCCGCGATGACGCCGATCGCGCCGAGTCCGGTCAACACGAGGCTGCTCGGCTCGGGAACGCTCGGCAGGGTTCCGAAAACCGCGAGTTCGTCGACCGCGCCGCCGGCAAACGCACTATTCGGGCGGCAAAAGATAAGAACGCCATCCGGCGCGGGGTTGACCGCGCGGGGCGAAAAAATCCGGGAAAAGTCCGGGGATGGGTTTCGGGAAAATGAAAGGAGTCGTCAGGGGCCGAGGTCAAGTTCATCAAAGCGGCGTCGGATCGCTTCCCAATCGCAGATCGAGACGCTGCCGTCGTTGTTGCCCCAGGCCGTGTATTTGCCGTCGAGACTGAACTGGGCGAAGATCGCGCTTTTGAACCGGTCGAGGACGGGAATCGGCCCCGGCACGCCGGACCGATCATGAAGCGTGAAAATCGGTGTCGTGTTGGCCGGATCGTCGGATTGCTCCAACCACAATTCCCCCCTAGGGCCGAGGCACCGGACATTGACGCCGAGACATCGCAGCGGTTCTCCGGACGGCATCGATATCAATTCCGCCGAAGATCCAGGCCCGCGATAGAACAGGAGGAATCTCCCGGCCGGGTCGAATTCCAACATGGCGCCTCGCTCCGGGGCCAGGCTCGAAGGGATCGTCCAGAGCCGTTCTCCCGTCGAGCCGTAGAGGTTGATGGAGCGAGTCTTTCCGCCCGGCCCCCCGAGGCCGTCGATGGCGAAGCAGGAGCCGTCGGGCGCGGCCTCGATGCGATGGATCTCCCAGTTGAAATCCTCGATCACGCGGATCGGCTCCGTGGGATTCTTCCCAAGCAAATCGCGGATCGGCTCGACCCGGGGGCGCACGCTCGGATGGTCGGCGGGGTCCTTGCCGTAGGGGAGCCCGAGGCCATCCCTGGTTTCCGTGCGCATCAGCAGGAGTTGATCGGTACCGCGGAACACGAGGGCATCCGTAAATCCTCCGGGGAGCCGCCACTCGCGCAAGACCGCGCCCGTGGCGACATCCCACATCCGGGCCTCATGCCCGGCCGAGAAGGCGAAGCGGCGGCCGTCGGGACTGAACGCGAGCCCCGCGTTGTCGGCATAAAGGCCCCTTGGGGCATCGAGGACATGGAGCAGCCGGCCGGAGGCACGATCCCAGATGGCGATCCACCAATCCTGCGAGACGGCCGCGACGAGGCGATCGTCGCGCGAGAAGACCGTCTTGGTCACGGGGCCCGGCAGCCCTCGCAAAATCTGAACGCCTCGCCCATCGACGATCTCCCAGACCTGAATCCTGGCTGGAATGCCCGGCCTCGGCATCGGAGGGCGCAGGGTCGCGAGCCTTGCACCGTCCGGCGAGAATGCCAACGCGGATTCCAGGCCCGCATCGCGCAGGTCGAGGAGACACTCCCCGGTCGCGACGTCGAAGAGCTTGAGGTAGTGGCCGCTGACGGCCAGGGTCGCCCCGTCGGGGCTGAAGGCAAGCCCCATGACGTCGTAGAACGAACCGCGACAGGTGACCCTCGGCCGGTGGGTCGCCAGGTCCCAGATCGTCACGATGCCGCTACGATCCCCGGCGGCAAGCAGCCAACGATCCGGGGAAGCAGTGCCCCGTTCGCCGCGTCGCCAGTGGTTCGGCCCGAACGCCACCTTGGCGATCGGCGTCGCCGCGGAGGGAAGCCTCAAGATCGGCTCGCCGTCGGGGATGCTCCAGATGTGGATACTCTCGGCGTCGTCCCAGGCGGCCAACAGGCTCGCGTCTGGGGCGAAGGCGAGGTCCGCGGCGCGATGGGGAATCCTGCACAGGATGCCGCCGGTCGCCGCCTCCCAGATCGTCAACGACGCCTCGCCGGAGGGCGATTCCGACACGGCGCCGACCTTCGAC
>CALKTZ010000933.1 GCA_937997355.1 uncultured Planctomycetales bacterium
ACGGCGGGCTCGACCAGTCGAGGACCTGCGTGAACGGCGTGCGCCAGTCGAGCGTGACCGCGCCCAAGCGTTCGGGGAACCTGGCGTGGTGGTCGGGGGGGAGGTCGTTGACGATCAGGCTCACGAAGCGGGAGACCAGCTCGTTCGGCGTTTCGAAGAGCCGCGCCTGCCCTTCGATGAGCGAACGCCGGGCGTCGTCCAGCTCGGTCTGAGTCGGGGGGCGGTCGCCGAGGATCTCTTCCACCTCGCGACGCAGGTCGTCGAGCGCGTCGGCCAGGCGGTCGGTCTGGAGCGAGGCCGAGACCGCGAACGGCCCGGCCCCCCGGCGGGCGTCGAAGTGGCTGCGCACCCCGTAGGTGTAGCCTTTCTCCTCGCGGAGCTTGCGATTGAGCCGGGAGTCGAACTGGCCCCCCAGGATCTGGTTGAACAGGAGCATCGATTCGAAGTCCTCGGAGCCCCTGGACATCCCGACATGGCCGACCCGGACGACCGCCTGGGGCGCGCCCGGCCGGTTCAGGAGGAGGATTCTCGGGCGGGCGGGGCGATCGGGGGTCGGCACGGAGGGGAGCGTGTAATCCGGACCCGACCAGCCGGCAAGCCGGTCGTCGAGCGCGGCGAGGACCTCGTCGGGATCCATCCGGCCGGCGACCACGATCGTCGCGTGGCCGGGGGTGAGGTACTGGCGGTGATAGTCGGCCAGATCGGCCCTCGTGAGGGTGGCGATGCTCGCCTCGGTCCCGTCGATCGGATGGCGGTAGGGGTGGTCGTCGCCGTAGAGGGCGCCCAGCAAGGCGCGATGCGCCCGGGCTTCCGCGCTATCCCGCTCGGCCTGGAGCGCGGCCAGCGATTGCCCGCGGATGCGGCTCCATTCCTCCTCGGGGAAGGTCGGTTCTCGGAGGACCTCGGCGGCCAGCGCCAGGCTCGACTGGAAGTGGGGCGTCAGGCATTTGAACGAGACATAATTGCCGTCCCAGCCGCAGTTGGCGGAGAGGGTCGTCCCTCGGTTCTCATTGAGCAGCGCGATCTCGGCGGCCGAATGGCTCTTCGTCCCCTCGTCGAGCATCATCAAGGTCGACTGCGCCAGCCCCGGGCGATCGGCCGGCTGGATGGTGGCACCGCCTCGCAGGACCACCGTGGCGGCGGTCGTCGGCAGGATGGAGGTGGGGATCAGCCAGACCGGTATCCCGCTCCGCAGTTTCTCCACCCGAGGGGCGGGGGCTCGGTAAGGGACGGCCTTGCCGCTTTGCGGCGGGGTGGCGCGGTCCAGGGGCTCGCCCGACGCCGGCTTCTTCCTGGTGCCGAGGACCGAGAGCGAGACCCGAGGCTTGTCGATCAGATACCCGGAGGCCACGCGGCTGATCGCCCCGGCGGTGACCGCCAGGAACCGATCGTAGTCCGACGTGATCAGGTTCGGGTCCGATCGGTAGACGTTGTAGGCGTTGAGCCGGTCGGCCACGCCGCCGAATCCGCCGATGTGCTCGAGCGCGTAGACGAAGCCGGCGATTTTCATGCTGCGGATTCGGTCGACCTCCTCGGGGGAGATCCCCTCGTCCACGATCCGCCGGAGTTCCTCCCCGATCACCGCGCGGGCCTCGTCCAGCGATTTCCCCGGGCGCATCGTCGCCGTGATCACGAAGGTGCCGGCCAGCTCGCGGCCCCATTGCGACGCCGAGACGTCCTGGGCCAGCTCCATCTCGATGACCAGCCGCCGATAGAGCCGGCTCGACCGGCCCCGGGTCAGGAGATCGGCGAGGATGGTCAGCGGGGCGTCGTCGGCTTCGAACTGGGGGACCGACGGCCAGACCCAGTAGAGCCGATCCAGCTCAACCCGATCGAACAGCTCGAGTTCCCGGCCCTGCTCCAGATGAACCTCCGGGGTCCAGGGGCGGAGCGCCCTGGTCCCTCCCGGGATGGAGCCGAAATAGCGTTCCGCCTGCGAGAGCGCGGCTTCCTCGTCGAGATCCCCCACGATCGCGAGGCTCGCATTGCTCGGGACATAGTACCGCCGGAAGAAGCTCGAAACATCGGCCAGGGAGGCCGGTTCCAGGTCTTCCATCACGCCGATCGTGAGCCAGTTGTAGGGGTGCAGGGGGGGGAAGAGGGCCTCGGCGATCAGGGGCCAGGCCATCCCGTAAGGGCGGTTGGCATAGTTCTGGCGATATTCGTTCTTGACGACGTCCTTCTGCACCCGGAGCTTGGTTTCATCGAGCGCCGGAATCAGATTGGCCATCCGGTCCGATTCCATCGCTAATGCCAGTTCGTAGTGGGCGGCGGGGATGTCGACGAAATAGTTGGTCCGGTCCGAGGACGTGGAGCCATTGATGCTGGCGCCGAGCCGCTGCAAATGCTTGAAGAAGTCTCCCGGGTAATGCTTCGACCCTTCGAACATCAGGTGCTCGAAAAGATGCGCGAAGCCCCGCTGATTGCGCTCTTCATTCTTGGAACCGACATGGTACCAGAGATTTACCGCGACGATCGGCAGCTTCGTGTCGCGATGGAAGAGGACATCCATCCCGTTGGGGAGGGTGATCTTGGTTGCTCGATAGTTCGGGAGCTCGATTGCATTCGTCATGAGTCGCCAATCAGCGGGCAGGCTTTTCCGGATTCGGAACGTCACAGCCTTGGCCCGGTTCCTGTAAGGAATGAAGAGGGCATTTGGAAAAAACGGTCGAAACGGGAATGTGTGACTCCGAGTGGGATTGTGGGGTCGAAATCGACCAGGCTTGTTTGGATGGGGGGAATAGCCCCTTCCTCTCACCATTCCATGAGCTAAAATACTTTAATTCTAAAAGGACTCCGCGGGGACCGCGAATACGTTCTCGGGAGCGATCGAAGAAAGGGACACGGGTCAAGTCCATCGAGTGGAGGGGCACACTGCGAGATCATTCTGCGCCGTTCAATCGCGAAGACTCCAAGAACAGCCGGTGAACCCTCTGCGACAAGGTCCGCTTGTGAACTGGGAAGATACCATCATCGACGCAGCGGCCACCGATACGGGCATGCGGCGTTCGAATAATCAAGATAGCTACACGACGGTCCGCGCGCCTAATCCCGAGACCTGGCGCAATCGTGGGCACTTGTATCTGGTCGCGGACGGGATGGGGGCCCACGCCGTCGGTGAGCTCGCCAGCAAGATGGCGTGCGACCTGATCCCCCACACCTATCTGAAGTCGAAGGTCGACAAGCCCCAGGTCGCCATCACCAAGGCCTTCCGCGAGGTGAGCAACCTGATTTACGGCCGGGCGCAGGCCAATCGCGATTTCAAGGGGATGGGGACGACCAGCTCCGCGCTCCTGCTCCTCCCGGAAGGGGCGCTGATCGCGCACGTCGGCGACTCCCGGGTCTATCGGATTCGCGAGGAACGGATCGATCAGTTGTCCTTCGACCACAGCCTGGTCTGGGAGCTGGTCCGGAGGAACCACCTGACTTCGGAGCAGGCCAATCTCTCGGTCCCGAAGAATGTGATCACGCGGAGCCTGGGGCCGGAAGCGACGATCGAGGTCGACATCGAAGGGCCGATCCCGGTCCAGGATCAGGACGTCTTCGTCCTCTGCTCGGACGGGCTCTCCGGGCCGATCACCGACGAGGAGATCGGCGTCCTGGCGTCGAATTTCCACCCCAAGGATGCGTGCCGCTACCTGGTGAGCCTGGCCAATCTCCGAGGAGGGCTCGACAACATCACGACCGTCGTCGTGCGGGTGGGGAACTGGATCAATCCCGAAGGGCCGGCCGAGGAGGCGCCCCCGAAGGCGGCCGGGAATGGGACGAAGTCGTCCTCGCCGGATTGGCGATCGAAATTCAAGGACCTGATCAACGGCAAGCGACGGGCTCCATCCCCCCCCGCCGAAACCAAGGGCCCCTACCGGACCGCCAGTTGT
>CALKTZ010000934.1 GCA_937997355.1 uncultured Planctomycetales bacterium
CGGGGAGAGGTCGGGCGAACGCGATTCGGCCGTCGGGTCGCCGGTCCTGGGGAGCACGAAGTCCCAGGTGTTGGCGTTGCGGCCAACGATGATGCCGTCGTAGGGGGCGAACAGCTTGAGGTAGCCGACCAGGGCCTCCAGCCGCTTCGCCTCGCTGTCGGCCACGAGCAGGTCGGCCCTGGCGACCGAGACGTTCACCTCGGCCCGCGCGAGGGTGGCGTCCGCGGATTGCAGGTCGGCCGACGCGCGGCGGATCGTCGCCTGGGCGGCGTCTCGCGCGGCGACGCTCGCCTTGAGGGTGTTCTGCGATTCGAGCAGGATCTGCGGGGCGACCACCTGCCGGTCCACCTCCTTCGCGGGCCGCTTCACCTGCACGTCCCACCGCTCGACCTCGGCCTCGTACTTGGCCAGGATGGCCTGCGCCTCCTCCAGGGCGGCCTTGGCCGCCTTCACCTGGGCGGCGGCGACCTCCACGTCCTTCTGAGCCAGCTTGACCCGCTCGGCGGCGTATTCGACGGTCGCCTTCTTGGTCTCCCATTGCTCGCGAAGCTCGGGGACGAAGAGGTCGGCGAGGATGTCCCCCTTCCGGACCTTATCGCCGATGTCGACGTTCCATTTCTCGATGTACGCCGTCATCTTCGGGTAGATCGAGGTGCGCTCATAGCTCTGGACGAAGCTCGGCTGCCCGACGACGCGCACGATCTTGCGTAGCTCGGGATGGATGACCTGCAGGGTCGGCGGCTCCGCCACGCTGGGGGCGACCTGCCTCTCCTCCTTGGCGCAGCCGAGCACCGCGAGGAGGGCCGGGAGGCAGACCCCCAGCCGGAGGCCGCGAGCGGATCGAACCCGATTGTCTGGCCGGATGGAGGTTGGCAAAGGTCGTCTCCGCGTGCGGTTGATCGTTCCCGGTTGGGTGAAGGAAGGTTCCCGATTCGCCCGTTGGATCCTCATCATGTCGCGCCCCCCTCCTCCTCGTCCGGCGCCGCTCCCTCATGCTCCGATCCCCCCTTCTCCTCCTCGACCGGGGCGTCGAACTCGGGGTCGAAGTGGATGCTCTCGGGGTTGCCCGGATAGAGCGAAGGCGAGCGGTGCTTGTGGCCGCCGACCACCAGCGCGAAGATCGAGGGGAGCACCAGCAAGGTCGCGAACGTCGACATCACCAGGCCGCCGATCACGGCGCGCCCGAGGGGCGCCTCCATCTGGCTCCCGCGTTCGAGGGCCAGGGCCATCGGCACCATGCCGACGGTCATGGCGCAGGCGGTCATCAGGATCGGCCGGAGACGCTCGCTGGCCCCCTCCAGCGCCGCCTCGGCCGACGGCTTGCCCGCCTTCCAGTGCTCGTCCATGAACGTCACCATCATCACCGAGTTCGACACCGAGACACCCAGGCACATGATCGACCCCATGAACGACTCGATGTTCAGGGTGGTCCCGGTCGAATCGAGCATCACCAGGATGCCGGCGAGCACCCCCGGCACCGCGCCGATGGAGATCAGGGCCAATCGGGGGGACTGGAAGTAGGCCGTCAGCAGGATGAGGATGACGAACACGGCAACCACCATGCCGATGCCGAGCGCCTCGAACATCTCGGTCATCGAGGGGAGCTGCCCCTGCTCCTCCACGCGGACCCCGCGGGGCGGGTCGCCCGCGTCCTTCACCGCCTGGCGCACCTGCCGGGCGGCACGCCCCATGTCCTCCCCCTCGACGTTGGCGACCAGCGTCAGGAAGCGCTGGGACATATCCCGGTCGTACTCCCCGGGCTGCACGCTCTCGTGGACCCGGCCGTCCCTCAGCACGTCGCGGACCATCAAGGGGACGACCGGATTGATCGACTCCAGCGGCAGCTCCTCGATGTCTTCCGGCTTCTCGATCCTCAAGGGGGGGATCTGGATCTGCACCAGGTAGTCGAAGCCGGTCTTCACGTTGATCCAGTAGTTCAGGTTGCTGAACCTCGTCGACGAGGTCGCCATGATGAGCGCCCGCTTCACGTGTTCGGGGGTGACCCCGACCAGACCGGCCAGCTCCCGGTCGATGTCGACCTCGACCGAGGGATAGTCGAGGGTCTGTTCGAAGCCGATGTCGCGCAGGGACGGGATCTTCGCCAACTGGACGCGGATCTTCTCCGCGTGCCTGCGGACGTCGTCGTAGTCGGTGCCGATGACCCGGATCGCGATCGGCCGGGACGCGCCGAAGCTCATCACCTGGCTGACGATGTCCCCCGGCTCGAAGCCGAACGAGGAGAGCTTCGCCTGGCGCTCCGCCTCCTCGCGGGGCAGGCCGCCGGTCCCCCCTCCTCGCTCCAGCCGGTCGGCCAGCCAGGGGATCACCCGCGTGTCGAACACCTTGCGGAGCCGCTCGCGGAATTCGTCGAGCTTGATCCCGCTGTCTTCATTGAGCGCGACGCGGAGCCAGCCGTCGTCGGGGCCTCGCATGAACAGCACCATGTTGTCGATGCCGAAATTCGGCGCGACCTGGCCGACGAAGCCCATCGAGATCCTGACGTTCTCCTTCCCGGCCTCGCGCTCGATCTCCTGGAGGCATTTGAGCCCCATCTCGCGGGTCAGCTCGTAGCTCGAACCGGCGGGGGGCCGGAACCGCAGCACGAACTCGCCGGAATCGATCCTCGGGAACAATTCCGTGCCGATCCGCAGGCCCAGGACGGCCAGGATCAGGCAGCAGACTCCCAGATAGACGGGGACCACCAGCCACCGGAGGGCGACGAACCACTCGACGACCGAATGGTAGGCCCCCTGGAAACGATCGAACAGCCCCGGCCCCGACCCCTCCCCGCCGGTTCCTCCCCCCTCGTCGCCGTGCTTGTGCTTGAGCAGGTAGACGCACATGATCGGCACGAACGTGCTGGAGAGGAGGTACGACGAGATCATGGCGAAGCCGACCGCCAGGGTCAGCGGCATGAAGAGGGAGCGCAGCGGGTCTTCCATGATGAACGCCGGGATGAACACCGACAGGATGCAGAGCAGGGCCAAAAGCCGGGGGACGGCCGTGGCGTTGCTGGCGCGGAGCACCGCCACCGCGATGCTCCGGGTGTGATCCATCTGCACGTGGGTGTTCTCGATCGTCACCGTCGCCTCGTCGACGAGGATGCCGATCGCCAGCGCCATCCCCCCCAGCGACATGATGTTGATCGTGTTCCCGCTGATCCAGAGGCCGACCAGCGAGCCCAGGAGCGCCAGCGGGATGTTGCAGACGACCACGATCACGCTGCGGAGGTCGCGGAGGAACAGCAGGATCATCAAGCCGGTCAACCCGGCGCCGATGGCCCCTTCGGTCGCCACGCTCTCGACCGCATGCACGACCGTCGGCGACTCGTCGAACTCGAAGCTGATCTTCACGTCCTCGGAGACGGCCTCGCGGAAGGTCTCCATCGACTTGTGGACGGCGGCCACGACCGAGAGGGTCGAGCCGGTATCCTTCTTGATGATCGGCAGGTGGATCGCCTTCTTGCCGTTCACCAGGGCGTAGCCGTAGGTGATGTCGGTGCTGTCCTCGATGGTCGCGATGTCCCGCATGTAGACGTTCTGGCCGAGCTTGATCGGGATGTCGGCGAGCACCTGGATGTCCACCACGGTGGCGTTGTTGTGGACGATCGGCATCGAGTCCTTGATGTAGAGATTGCCGGACGGGATCACGACGTTGCCGGTCTTGAGCGCCTGGACGACGTCCTCGGGGTTGAGGTTGTATTCGAGCAGCTTGCGGGGGTCGACGTTGACGAGGATCGACCGCATGTTCGGGCCGAACGGCGAGATGGCGACCGTCCCCGGCACGTTCTTCTGCACGAGGGGCCGGATGATGTTCTGCGCGAGGTCCCCCATCGCGCCGAGCGACGTTTTGTCTCCCTCGCTGGTGAACACGAGGTAGCCGATCGGCACGCTGCCGGCGTCCATGCGCATGATCATGGGGGGGAGCGAGCCGGGGGGCATCCAGGCCATGGCGCGGTCGGACATGGCGACCACCTGCGCCATCGCCTGCCCCATCTCGGTGCCGTGGAAGAACGACAGCTCGACCAGACCGACCTGCTGGATGTTCCGCGACTTGATGTCCTGGATGCCGTCGACGTACTGGAAGTACAGCTCCAGCTCGTTGACGATGAATCCTTCGATCTGGTCCGGGCTCATCCCGATGAAGTCGAAGAAGACGTAAATCTTGGGGGTGTTCAGCGAGGGGAAGATGTCGACCCGCATCCGCTGGAAGGCCAGGGCGCCGAAGCTGATCAGCGCCAGGACGAACATCAAGGTGGTGATGGGATGATCCATCGCCAGAACGGTCGGATTCGCGGAACTCGATCGCCTTGCGGAATCGGCAGCCACCTTGTGCGTCTCCCTGTTCCAATAGCTCAAGTGCCTCACGGGGCGACGCCCGATCATCGCCGTTCATCCAGGCGAGCATGCCCGATGCCAGGTGTCCCACTTTATCATAGAATCTCGCCGAAAGTGGGACGTTTCCCGCCGGATTTTCGGCAGGATTCGTTTCCGGGGAGATTCCCCGGGCCTCGTCCCGCGCGGCGGGGCACGGACCCGCGAACTTCTCCTGTTCGTCCCCGCCTGTCGCCCCTATAATCGGGATTACGACGACACAGCGGGAGCGATCGGCTTCAAGGACCAGGAAAATTCTCAGGGCAGCCGTTGAAGGACGACGGCCGATGCCCGATGGAACGGACCATACGCCCTTCGGCTCTCCCGGCGGGGAGGATACCCGCCACGGCATAAGAATAAAGGAGTACGGTTCGCTTCTCCCCGAAAACGCGGGAGAAGGCCGTTCGGCACAGCCCGATGACGGATCGACAAAACAGACGATGATCGGCCGGCAGGCGATGCCCGAGCGAGGGCATCGGCCCCAGCGAAGCGACACGCCCCCCAATTCGCGGCCGGACGGCGGCGGAAGGGCCTCGACGAAATCCCAACATCCTCGACATTCTTCCTTGATCCAGCAGGATTTTCGCATGACCCGACCCTCCCGCATCGGCCGCCGTTACCGGTTCCCCGCTCACCCGTTCGAGCATCTGGAGGCGCGCCGGCTGCTGACGGCAAGCTCCGTGAGCACCGCCTCGAATGCTGCCCAGGCGAAGGCCCTGAAGGTGAGCTATTCCGCCGTCACCACGGTCCCCACAGTCTCGTTTTCCGACGTCGTCGTGACCGAGGGACGCCGCGGCGTCGTCAAGTACGCCACGGTGACGGTGACCCTCTCCGAAGCTTCTTCGAAGCCCGTGGTGATCGCGTACAAGACCCAGGCGGACACGGCGAAGGGGGCGGGGTCGGCCCGCGACTTCGTGGCGACCAAGGGTTCCCTGACGATCAAGGCGGGGCACACGTCGGGCAAGATCCGGATCAAGATCGTCGGCGACAACCGCGCCGAGGCCGACGAAACCTTCAACGTCGTGGCGACCCGAATCAAGAACGGGACCCTCGCGCCGGGCGCCTCGGGGAACTCGTATGGCCGCATCGTGATCAAGAATGACGACGGGACCGCCGCCTCGAAACCGACCCTCTCGGTGTCGAACCCGACGGTCACCGAGGGGGGCGCGGCGGCGTTCGTGGTCTCGCTTTCCTCCCCGACCAGCCGGGATGTCACGCTCCGCTACACGACCGTGGCGGGGACGGCTTCGAGCTCGCGGTTCACGTCGGTCAGCGGGATCCTCACGATCCCGGCCGGCCAGACGTCCGCGACGATCTACGTCCCGACCGCGGACGACGACGCCATCGAGGAGACGCAAACCTTCGGCCTTAGGCTCTCGGCGGCGGCCAACGCCGATCTCGCCTCCGACACCGCCATGGCCACCCTGCTCGACAACGACGCCTCGGTCGAGATCCCCACCGTCTCGGCCAATCCGGCCTCGACATCCGAGGGGGATCTCGGCCTCCACACGATCAACTTCCTCGTCACTTTGTCGTCGGCCTCCTCGCGAACGGTGACGGTCAATTACGCGACGGTCGACGGCACGGCCAAGGCAGGGGCGGGCTACATCCCGACCTTCGGTACCCTCACCTTCGCGCCGGGCGTGACGAGCCTGGCCGTGGCGGTGACGCTCGTCAACGACACCACCTACGAGGCGACCGAAATCTTCGGCCTCGCGCTGAGCAATGCCGTCAACGCGACGATCTCCCAGGCATCGGCGGTCGGCACGATTTACGACAACGACGAGGC
>CALKTZ010000935.1 GCA_937997355.1 uncultured Planctomycetales bacterium
ACCTTGATTCGCTCCTTCTCCCAGTTGATCGGCAGCTTGGGCGCGACGAGCGACAGCACCTTGTTGCTCTCGGGATCTCCCCAGAGGACCAGGTTGGCCGAGGCGATGTCGGCGTCGGTCACCTCGGTATCCTTCTTAACCCGCGCGTCCCCCCGGAACTGCGACCGCCAGCGGGCGATGGCGCGCCGGCTCTCGGATTCAACCCAGGCCCCGACCTTCTCGTTCCTCGCCTTGCCGGTCGGCAGCACGAAGAGGAATGTGTCCATGAAGGCGTCGTCGATCGGCCCTTGCAGGTCGTGCCGCTTGCGGAGGCCGTCCGCCTGATTGCCGGCCAGCCGCCACGTCCCCTTCACCCGCTCCAGGTGACACGACCACGACTTGTCGGAGAAGTTGGCCCCCGGCCCCTGGAGCCGCTGGCCGTCGATCGTCAGCCAGACCGGCTCGTTCGGGACGAATGGGCTGAGCCCCGCGGGGAAGTCGAGCGACACGGCCGAGACATTCTCCGTCTCCACGATCGGCCGGCCGTCATTGCCGAGCATTGCCACCACCTTCGCCTTGGTCCAGTGCTCCAGCAGGCCGTCGATGGTGATCCAGTGCATCCGGTTGTATTTCAGGGTGTACGTCTCCAGCTCCACCCGGCGGGGAGCCCGCAGGCGCCCTCCCAGGGCGAGGCTGTCGAGCCTCTTTTCCACCTCGGCCCTGGCGGATGGATGGTAGCTGTGCGCGGTCCCGGGGCCGATGACGTGGACCAGCACGATCCCCTGCTGCTTGAGGGCCTCGGTCATCACGTCGGCCGCCTGCTTCTGGATGTCCTTCTCGCCGCTGTAGGCGACCGTCGGGCACTGGTGCAGGTTGCCCGCGTAGTCGGTGCAATCGTAGAGGTGCCAGAGCTTGCGCTCGAACCAGGTCGGGTTGAGCGTCTCCTTCTGGAAGAATTCGAGGAATCGGGGCGTTTCCGAGAAGCCGGCGCCGGGGTTGGCGGCGAACCACCGGTCGGCATAATGGACGGCGAACTGCCAGGCCCCCGCCCCCCCCATCGAGAACCCCCGGACGGAGATCCGGTCGTCGTCGATCCGATAGCGGGCCTTCACCGATTCGAGCGCCTCCAGCACGTCGACCTCGCCGGCGAACTTGAAGGCGTTGTTGTACCGCCCATAGGGGTGCAGCACGATCGTGTCGCGCGGGGTGAACGTGCCGGGGTTCCGCCGCCGATCGGCGAGGAAGTTCACCTCGCTGAGGGTCTCGCCCCGGCCGTGGAACCAGATGTCGAGCCGATATCTTTCCTTCCCTTTCGGGGCATACGATTCGGGGACCACCAGGCCGTACGGCTGGACCGAGCCGTCGATCCTCGACACATAGCCGCGCACAACCAGGCCGTCGTCCGAGGTCCAATCGTGCTTACCTTGCTCCAGGGCGCTCGCCCGCTGCTGCCCCTCGCGGAGCAGGTCCTCGGCCTTGTCGATGTCCTTGACGTTGAAGAACTCGTTGTGCGTCAGGGCATCGCGGACGGCCTTGTGATAGATCCGGATATCGGGGAGGAGGCTATCGACCTTCGGGTCGTGCTTCCCGGCGAGGCGATCGATCCCCGCGCCGAGGTCCGCGAGCCCCTTTTCCAGGGATTCGCGACGATCCGCCGGGACCTCCACCCCCGGCGGGGGGACCGGCCGCACCTTGGCCGGATTGTTGTCCCGGCCGCTCTCCACCTTCAGGACGTCGCGTGCCGGGGGCTGCTGGGCGTGCAACTTCGGCCCCGCGACCGCGAGCCCCAGCACGATTCCGACCCCGATCCCGATTCCCAACGTCCCCATCCCGAGCGTCCTCGCGTTCGTCGTCATTGCCGAGCCTCCTTGCGCGTGTCGAGCGACTTCAATTTGACGTTGCGGAATTCGATGCGAAACCCTTCCGCCTCCAGGCCGACGTACCCCCGAGGGGTCCGGCAATCGGGCCAGGAGGCGGTCTCGGCCCCGTTGGTCCAGACGGTCAATGCTTTCCCCTTCGCGGTGAGTTCCGTGGTGTTCCACTCGCCGGCCGGGCGCACCATGCCGCGAGGCCCCTCGCGATTGGTGTTGAACGCAAGAGGCTTGCCGTCCGTCGGCGAATTGCCGAAGAGGTAGCCCCCCGAGCGGTCGCCGATTTGCGCCTGGTGCCAGATGGAGGCGTCGGCCGAATTGCGGATGTAGATCCCCGAGTTGTACCCTCGCTTGCCTTCGATCGCCGTGTAGCGCCACTCGACGTGGAAGATGGCATCCCCGAGTTCCCGGTCCCATCGCAGCCATTCATGGCCGCCGTCCCCTTCGCAGATGAGATGGCCGGTCGAGGGGTCGAGCTTCCACTGCGAGGGCTCGCGGAGCTTGCCTTGCGGCGGAGGGGGGATCGGCCCACGCGCCCAGCCCTTGAGGTTCGGCCCCGCCTCCGCCAATAAATCGACCCAGCCGCCGGGATCTTTCTCGAGCGCGCTCGGCCCGAGTTGGGGGGGTGGGTCCTGGGCCGAGGAATCGCCCGCCACGCAGAAGCAGAAGGAGATGGCGGCAAGCAAGGGAACGATCCAACCCGACGCGAGGCCGAGTCTCCGCGGGGAAACGGCAAGCATGATGGGGAATCTCCGGGGTGGGTTGGCGATGCAATGCGATGGCGGGAAAGCAAACCAGTCGTCAACCGACGATCATATCGCCCCCGGGGCGGATTACCAGGAGCCTCTCTCGGCGAAAACGGGGGGCGCCCGATGCGCGGGGAATCTGCGCGGCTCGGCGGGATGCGGCCTGGAATACTGGTCGCTCGTTCACTCTCGCTCGCACGAGATCCGGTCGGTCGGGGTCGGATTGAACCCCTTCGGCAGGTCCTTGACCATCGACAACGGCGTCCGGCCCCCGGTAATCCGGTGGATCTGGCCCAGGGCGTAGAGCGGATTGGCTTTGATCGTGACATCCTCCGACACCCCCGCGAACAGGTCGTCCGGGTCGGATTCGATCGGCGAAGCGGCGGCCACGGATTGGGCCGAGGGCATGGCCGGGGCCGGGTCGACCGAGGGGTCGGGCCTCAGCGGATCGGCCTTGATCGCGGAGGGCTCGGCTTCCGAAGACGCCTCGCCCCGACGCCCCTCGTTCTCCTTCTTGAGCCTGGCGAACGCGGCCAGGGTTTGGAGCACCTCGCGCCGCAGGCCCGCCTGATAACGACGGAGCCGGTCCCCCTCCACGCTCGGGTCATGCGCGGCGATCGCCTCGGCCAGCGCCGGGTCCTCCCCCTTCAGCCCACACTGGTAAGCGACATCGTTCATGCGTGCCGATCGGGTCGTGTGCTCGAAGCGGACGGCGCGGTCGATCTTCCAGGTCAGGCAGACGATCTGGCGGACCAGCTCCGCCTCGGCCTCGTTGGCCGGGCGGAGGTCGCGGTTCCAGGCCTCCATCCGGGCGGCGAAGGCGGCGGCGTCCTCATTGGGGAGGACGTCGAACACTTCGACACGTAATCCATGCTTGAGGGCATTGAGCCGGACGGACGCCTTGCCCTCGGCGGTCCTGGGTCCGGTGCTCCGTTTGGCATTGATCCGGTTGGCTTCGACCTGCTTCTCGGTCGCCATGTGAAGCTCCCTCATTGTTGTTGTTTATAGAAGGATCGCCACCATCCTTAATATGACACAAGATGAGGGGTCTGGATCGGAAAAATGGAAAACTCAGGCAATATAGCATAAAAAAACAAGATCGTCGCCTGGCCGGAGTAAGCCGACTGCCCGAT
>CALKTZ010000936.1 GCA_937997355.1 uncultured Planctomycetales bacterium
CTCTCGATTTGCCTTCTGCCCTTCGTTTTGACGTTAAATCGCACGTGATGGTTCCCCGGCACGCATTTGGAATCGAAACTTTGAGTTGTGCTTCGCGGGATCGAGCCGTAAGATTTCACTGAACAAAACTTCAAAGCGTGATGAGTCCGGTGTTGGGAACGGAACTCGACTCAGGACGATCGACGAATTTCCCCTCGGAAGTTCGTGATTCCAGGAAGGTTAGCACCGGCGTCCAAGAACCATGCCGTGTTGATCGTCCGGCGTTCAGGCTGGCCTCGCCGCTTTACGAATTCCAGTCAGGTTGGTGGAACTGAAGAATGGTCGCACGACGGTACGTTTTTCCCGGCGTGATCGAGATGAATTACCAGTCGCGACGGCGAATGGGGGTCAATGTCTACCTGATCGACGGTGGCTCCGAGTACGCCCTGATCGACGTTGGGTTCCTGGATGAGTTGAAAGATGTCCTGGAACTGATCCGCCAGCTGGGATTCAGTCTCTCCGCTTGCAAGATGATCATCGCGACCCATGCGGACGTCGATCATACCCAGGGACTGGCACGAGCCCGAGATATCCTGAAGTGTGAAGTGGTGGCCCATCCGAAAAGCGTCGAGCCGATCGAGAAAGGGGATGAGGTTCTCACCTATGCCCGAATCGAAGCCCAGGGCATTCATATTCCGATGCCGCGGTGCAAGGTCGATCGAACGATCGACGAGGGGGATCGGCTGGTGATCGGCGACCGAGCCCTGGAGGTTTGGAGCACCCCGGGACACACCGCCGGCCAGCTCGCTTTCCGGATGGATAATCTCCTCTTCTCCGGCGACAATATTTTTCGAGATGGTTGCGTCGGGGTGATCGATGCCCACCACGGATCGAACCTTCCCGACTACATCCGCAGCCTGAAACGAATCCGCGAGAGCGAGATCGAATACCTGCTCCCCTCCCACGGTCCGATCTTCCGCAAAGACAACGCGCTCATCGACGCCACGATTGCCCGCCTCGAATCCTACACCCACATGGCCGACTTCGGTACCTGCGCCATCGACTGGCCCCTCGAACTGGCCCGTGGCGACCTCGGATTCGACCAGGTTAAATGATGGTCGGATGTTCCGATTGTCCGATGATGTTGCACATGGCCTTGATTTGAGCGTTTGCCGGGTTCAATCGAAATCCTCCCGCCCACCCGAATTCATCGCTGAGTTCAAAGAGAGTTGGTAATGGAGACCAGAACCGAAACGGTCTCCATTACCAACGTTTTCAAAAGCTTCAACTTCCGAACGTTACCCCGCCTGCCTTCTCGCTAGACTTGTTAAATTATTGTAGGATCTAGCAAGGTTTGGTTGCGTCATCCTCCCCGGAGACGAGCTTATGAGGTTTCCCCCCCGCTCGGGAGCCTTGATTCTGACTCTCTTGATCCTTCCCATGCTCGACGGAGGGATGAAGGCTCGCGCCGACGAGAAGAAACCCGAGGCCGTTGCCGTCACAAAGGAATCGTCAAAATCGGAAAATCGGGAGCCCTTCGAGGCACATGTTCGGCCTCTCCTGACGAAGTATTGTGTCGGGTGTCACGGATCGAACAAACCCAAGGCCGGGTTGAACCTGGAGAAGCTCACCGATTCCGCGGTGGCTCTCAAGTCCCATAAAACCTGGAACAAGGTCCGCGAAAGCCTCGAAGGAAGCTTGATGCCTCCCGATGGGAAGCCGCATCCATCTCAGGACGAGATCGCCGCGCTCATCTCGTGGCTCGAAAGGACCGAGGAAAAGCTGGACTGCACGAAGGCCGTCGACCCGGGGAGGGTAACGGTTCGAAGGCTCAATCGTTCTGAGTATCGCAATACGATACGCGACCTGACCGGCGTCGATTTTCACGCCGATGAAGACTTTCCCTCCGACGATGTCGGCTATGGATTCGACAATATCGGGGATGTCCTCACGCTCCCTCCGCTCCTCCTGGAAAAATACCTTGCGGCCGCCGGCACGATCGCCGAACAGGCGATTCGCCAGGAGATGAAGGAGGCAGCCCCTCCCAAGATCCTGGTCCGTAAGCCGAAAGGTCCCGAGGAGTTTCAGGAATGCGCCCGGGTGGTCCTGGAGCGATTTTCGAAACGAGCCTATCGCCGGCCGGTCTCAGGCGGCGAGGTGGCCCGTCTGCTCAAACTCTTCAACCTGGCCCTCGAAAATGGGGATGGATTTGAACGAGGGATTCGACTCGCGGTTGAAGCGACCCTGGTCGCTCCCCACTTTCTCTTCCGGGTTGAGCTTTTCAATTCCGGCCGTCGTGTCTTAAAGAAGGGTGAAAACTCTCCGCAGGCCCTCCCGATCGGCAGTTACGAATTGGCATCTCGGCTCTCCTATTTTCTTTGGAGCAGCATGCCCGATGATGAGCTCTTCCAACTTGCCGAAGAAGAATCGCTCTGCTGCCCCGACGTCCTGGATCTTCAGATTCGGAGGATGCTCAAAAATCCGAAGTCGCGAAGTTTCGTCGAGAATTTCGCGGGGCAGTGGCTCCAACTTCGGAATCTCAAGATCGTTCATCCCGACCGGGATCGGTTCCCTTCGTTCGATGATCCACTCCGCAACGCGATGATTCGTGAAACGGAACTGTTCTTCGGCTCGATTCTGGATGAGGATCGCAGCCTGGTCGACTTCCTCGATGCCGACTACACATTCCTGAACGAACGGCTCGCTCGCCACTACGGCGTTTCCGGCGTTCGAGGGGATGAATTTCGACGGGTGATTGTTTCGCCCGATCAGCGAGGGGGGCTGCTCACTCAGGCAAGCATCCTGACCGTGACATCGAATCCGACGAGAACCTCCCCCGTCAAGCGGGGTAAGTGGATTCTCGAACAAATCCTGGGGACTCCCCCGCCCCCGCCCCCTCCTGATGTTCCCGAATTGGACACGGACCAGAAGGCCGCGCTGAGCGGGACGGTCCGTCAACGGTTGGAGCAGCACCGGACGAATCCGAGCTGCGCCTCGTGCCACAGCCGAATGGATCCGCTCGGTTTCGGACTCGAAAACTACGATCCCATCGGCGCCTGGCGTGACAAGGACGGCGCGTTCGCGATCGACTCCTCGGGGACTCTCCCTTCGGGCCAAAGTTTTCAGGGGGCGAAGGGATTGAAAGCCGTCCTGAGAAGCAAAAAAACCGAATTCACGCGATGCCTGACGGAAAAGCTGCTGATCTACGCCATCGGACGGGGATTGGAAGATTCCGATCATTGTTTCGTCGATCAGATCGTCAAGACCCTGGAGTCGGAGAATGACCGGTTTTCTCGATTGATTCTGGAAATTGTTCTGAGCGATCCCTTCCAGAAACGTCGAGGATGATTCACGTCGAACCGATCGGCCGCTAACCCTTTTGATCGATTGAGGATCATAGACGATGAATGTCCAGAAACTCTCGCGGCGGACCGCTCTTCGTGGCCTCGGGGCGTCGATCGCGCTTCCCTGGCTGGAATCCATGGCTCTCGCCGCGGATCTCGCGAAGCCGGTCGGGACGGCGGCCCGCGAAGCGGTCGGCCCCAAGCGGATCGCGTTCCTGTATGTTCCCAACGGGATTCACATGCAGGCCTGGACCCCCGAGGCCGTCGGTTCGAACTTTACACTCCCAACCACGTTGCAGCCGCTCAAGCCGTTTCAGGATGATCTACTTGTTCTCAGCGGTTTGGCGCAACACAATGCAGCCGCGCTCGGCGATGGCGGTGGCGATCACGCGCGATCGCTCGCCTGTTTCCTCACGGGGGTTCACCCCCTGAAAACCGATGGAGCCAATCTCCGCGCGGGGGTTTCCGTCGATCAGATCGCCGCCGAGCGGATTGGCCGTCAGACTCGCCTCTCTTCCCTTGAGCTCGGGATCGAACGCGGCGCGCAGTCGGGGAATTGCGATTCCGGCTATAGCTGCGCCTATTCCTCGAATATCTCCTGGCGATCGTCCAGCATGCCGATGGCGAAGGAAGTAAACCCGAAGCAGGTATTCGACCGGCTGTTCTCGAATCGGACGCAGAAAGGCTCAGCGGCCGAACGGCTCAAGCGGGAATACTACCAGAAGAGCATCATCGACTTCGTCCAGGAAGACGCGCAGCAACTCCGGCGGAAGCTCGGCATGACCGATCGTCGGAAGATCGACGAATATCTGACGGCCGTGCGCGAGATCGAACAGAGGATCGACCGCGCGGATACTCAGGAATCAAGCACGGCTGTTAACCATTCCAGGCCAACCGGAATTCCCGAAGATTATCGCGAGCACATTCGGCTGATGTTCGACCTGATGGCCTTGGCCTTCCAGGGAGATGTGACCCGGATCACGACCTTCATGTATGCCAATGAAGGGAGCAATCGCCCCTACTCCCACATCAACGTGTCGGAAGGGCACCATGAGTTATCCCACCACGGCAACGACCCCAAGAAGCATGAGAAGATCAAGAAGATCAATCTCTTCCACATCGAACAGTTCGCCTATCTCCTCGGTAAGCTCAAGGCGATTCGCGAAGGGGAAAAGTCGTTGCTGGACAACACCATCCTGGTGTACGGCAGCGGCATCGGAGACGGGAACCGGCATAACCACGATGATTTGCCGATCCTGGTGGCGGGTCGAGGCGGCGGCACGGTTCAGACGGGACGCCACCTCAAATACGAAAAGGGCCTGCCGCTCAATAACCTCTATCTATCGATCCTCGATCGAATCGGCGCGGGGGTGGATACCCTGGGCGATAGCACGGGAAAGCTCCCCGATCTGAGCTGATCGAATTCGACGGCGACCCGAGTTTCGGACCGCTTTGGATTTCCGCTCAAACCTCAAGTCCGACCGACCGCATCAGGGCCAACGCATTGCTGTGCTGGACGATCCCCGGCTTCATCTTGAAGTCGAAATGGATCTCGCCATGCTCGAAACGATCTTCGAAATGAACGTTGGAGGCTTTCTCTCCCAGCCGATTCGCGATTTCGGCCAATGCCAGGTCATGAGTCGTGACGAGCCCGATCGCGCCGTGCTCAAGCAACCCCCTGACGATCGAACCCGCGCCGATCTGGCGGTCGGCGGAGTTGGTCCCGTGGAAGATTTCATCGAGCAGGAACAGGAGCGGGATCGGGCCTCGCGAGATCTCGACGATTTGCCGGATACGCGTGATTTCGGCGAAGAAACGAGATTTTCCGGATTGCAAGGAGTCTTGAATCCGCAACGTCGCGCCGATCGCCAACGGGCTGAGTTTCAATTCCGTCGCGCGAACCGGCGCACCGGCCTGGGCAAGCACCACGTTGATTCCCACGGTTCGGAGCATCGTGCTCTTTCCCGACATATTGGAGCCGGTTACGACGAGGGCATGAGGGGCCCCTTCGACTCCCAAACAGACGCTATTTCGGACACAGGACGATGCAGGGAGCAAGGGATGCCCCAACTCGATCCCCGCGAAGTGAGTCGGCCTTGATTCGATGATCGGGAATGGATCGGCCGGGTTCTCGGCCGCATAGGCGGCGAGGGCGCAGAGGGCTTCGAATTCTCCAATCGCCGCGAGCCAGTTGGCGATGTTCTTCCCGGTATGGGCTCGCCACGAATCGATGGCAAGGGCAATTTGCTCGCCCCAAAGCATGAGAAGAGCAAAGGGGAGGAAGATCTGATT
>CALKTZ010000937.1 GCA_937997355.1 uncultured Planctomycetales bacterium
GTGGATGTCGGGCATCGCCAGGCTGGCCTTCTGAATCCCCGGCAAGGTGGCGACATTCGCCACCTGCTCGGGCCCCTGGTCCTTGCGAATGTGCTCGATCAGGGTGTCGTCGGCGTAGATCAGGCCGTCGACCCGCATGTCCTCGCGGTAGGATTTGGGGATCTTCCAGAGTTGATCCCCGACCTTCTCCAGCGGCCCCGCGAATCCGCCTCCGGTCTTTGCCATCACGAACCTCGTTCCTCAATGGGACTGAATGCCTGAAATCGCTGAGTAGCCCGCAGCCTGGGTTTCATCCGGAGGTCCCGATTTCGACCAACCTGGTACATGGACACGGAGATGATGAAGAGGCTCGCGACGAATTCTTGATTCATTCTTTTCAGGCTATGGGGATGATGCTATTCCCTTCAATAACGGGGCCAATGCCAGGCCCGTGTGGGTCTGGGTCCTGGCGATCTCCTCGGGGGAGCCTTGCGCCATGATTGTTCCCCCGCGATCGCCGGCATCCGGGCCGAGGTCGATGATCCAGTCGGCGCGTGCCATGACTTCGGGGTTGTATTCGATCGCAATCACGGAATGGCCGCGGTCGATCAGGGAGTTGACGACGTCGAGCAGCTTCACGATGTCGGCGGGATGCAGGCCGCTCGTGGGCTCGTTGAGGAGATACAGGGTCGGGGATGAGCTGGCGGCCCCCCCGGGGATGAGGTCGGATCGCGTTTGCGCCAGATGCTTCGCCAGTTTCACGCGTTGGGCCTCTCCTCCCGAGAGGGTCGAGGCGGGTTGGCCGAGTCGCAGGTAATCGAGCCCGATGTCGATCAGGGGGCGTAGTCGCAGTTGCACCTTGGGGCGATGCCGAAAGAAGACGAATGCGTCGCGAGCGGTCATGTCCAGCACTTCGGCGATGTTCCGTCCCCGATACTGGATCTCCAGGATCTCGGGGCGATAGCGGGTCCCTCGGCAATCGGGACAGCGCATCACCACGTCCGGGAGGAATTGCATGTTGATGGTGAGAAAGCCCTCACCCCGGCAGGCGCTGCAACGCCCGCCATCGACATTGAAGCTGAAATGACTTGGCTTGTAGTTTCGGGTTTTCGCGTCGTGCGTGGCCGCGAACGTCTTGCGGATTTCGCCGAACGCGTCGAGATACGTGACCGGGTTTGACCGGCCGGTCCTACCGATCGGTGATTGATCGACCGCAATCAGCTTGCCGAGATTCCCCGCCAGGACGAGCCC
>CALKTZ010000938.1 GCA_937997355.1 uncultured Planctomycetales bacterium
CCGAGAGGTCCATCCGCGGCGACGGATGGCGAGCCAGCCAGGCTTCGAGCCGCTTCCGCCGATCGACCAGGGGCAAGGGGCGCACATCCTCGCCGTCGTCCACCAGGATATCGTAGAGCCGCAGATGCGCCGGATATTGCTGGAGCGTGGCCGCGGCGACCTTCTTGCGATTCAGCCGCTGCTGGAGCGAATTGAACGGGGCGACCTCCCCCTCGGAGAGTGCCAGCAGCTCGCCGTCGAGGACGAACTCCTCCTCGGGGATCGCGCGGGCCGCCTCGGCGATCTCGGGGAAGGTGTGCGTGATCTCGTCCCCCGACCGCGAATAGATGACGACGCTCTCCCCGGACTTCACGAGCTGCATCCGGATGCCGTCCCACTTCAGCTCGATCTGATAGCCCCCGAGCAGGTCGAGCGCCGCCATCTCCTCTTCCTCGATCGGGTGGGCGAGCATCATCGGCATGAAGCAGGCCCGGCGGTGCAGCTCGGGCTTCTCGTCCCTCCCTTCCAGCCACCGGAACAGGCCCTCGTAGGGGGGCTGGACCCCGTGCCAGATCTGCTCGATCTCGTCGACGTCGCGGCCGAAGGCATCGGCCAGCGCGGTCTTCGCCAGCCGACCGGAGACGCCGATCCGGATATTCCCGGTGATCAATTTGAGGAGCGCCCAGCGGCCGTTGGCATCGAGCGAGCCCAGCCAGTGGATCAGCCGGGCGCGGAGGGTTTCCTTGTTGGCGATCGCCAGGGTATCGACCACCTCGGAGAGGGAAGGGGGGACGTCGTCGTTGGAGTCGGGCCAGATCAGGGCGGCGGTCTCGGCCATGTCCCCGACGTAATCGCGCGACAGGGAGAACAACACGGGGTCGACCCGCTCCCGGACGAGATCGCGCACCAGCGCGGGCTTGGCCACCGGGAAGTTGAGGGTCCCCGCCAGGGCCGCCAGCGCCCAGCCACGTTCGGGATCGGGCCGATTGCGGAAATACTCGGCCATCAGACGACGCTTCGACAGGGTCGAGCCGGTGAAGGAGAGGGCATCGAGCAAGGTGGCGAAATCCTGCATCATGTCTCCTCGTCCTCCTCGTAGCCCCGGAGGTCGAGCGGACGGGCCTTCAGGCCGATCGTCCCGGCATAATGGACCAGGGCATCATCCCGGCCGTGAGTCACCCAGATTTCGGATGCCCTCACCTCGCGGATCGTCTGCGTCAGCTCGTCCCAATCCGCGTGGTCGGAAACCACCAGGGGCAGCTCCACCTGCTTCTGACGAGCCCGGGCGCGCACCAGCATCCAGCCCGAGGCCATCGCCGTGATCGGGTCGGGGAGCCGCCTCGACCATCGGTCGTTGACCGCCGACGGAGGGCAGAGGATCACCTTCCCCTTGAGCGATTCCTTTTCGCGAGCCCCCCTCGTCGCCTCGGCCACGGTCTCCAGCGGGCCGAGATCGATGCCGAGTTCCTGATAGAGCGCGCAGAGCCCGACCATCGCGCCGTGGAGGTAGATCGGCTCGTCGTGGCCCGATTCCCGCAGCAGCCGAATCAACCGCTGGCACTTGCCCAGGGAATAGGCCCCCACCAGCACGCAACGATCCGGATTGAGCGCCAGCGCATGACGCAGCTTGTCGACCTGGGTGGAATCGGCGGGGGG
>CALKTZ010000939.1 GCA_937997355.1 uncultured Planctomycetales bacterium
CCAGGTCACCGGCGTCCCCATCAAGTTCGTGGGCATCGGCGAAAAGCTCGATAAGCTCACCCCCTTCGACCCGCAGCGGCTCGTCGGCCAGATGCTCGGCATGGGGGATATCGTCGGCCTGGTCGAGGCGGCGCAGGCGTCGGTCGACGCCGAGGAAGCCCAGCGGCAGCAGGAGCGGCTGGCCAAGGGGAAATTCGACCTCAACGATTTCCGCCAGCAACTCGGCCAGATGAAGAAGATGGGCTCGGTCCGAGATCTGATGAGCAAGATCCCGGGGCTGAATCAGATGTCGCTCGACTCGCAAGGGGTCGACCCCGACCACCAAATGAAGCAGATCCAGGGGATCATCGACAGCATGACCCCCACCGAACGGAAGAATCCCGACCTCATCGACATCCCAAGGCGAAGGAGGATCGCGGCCGGCAGCGGCGTCGACCCCTCGGATGTCTCCAGCCTGGTCAAGATGTTCGACACGATGGCCGGCTTCGTCAAGCAGATGTCGCAGATGAGCATGCTCGACAAGTTCCGCGCCTTCACGGGCCTGGGGCACGCCGTCGCGAAGAATCCTTCGGCGTCCTTCATGACGCCCAAGGCGGGGACCGGCAAACGGCTCACCCCGAAAGAACGAGAGAAACTCAAGAAGCAACGCGAGAAGGAAGAGCGCAAACGTCGCAGAGAGATGCGCAATCAGCAGGGAGATTAATCGAGTGCGACGGCCCCGGCCGGCGCCCTTTTCGATCAGTCCTCCCGAAAGTCGCTGTTTGATTGAGAGGGACGATCCGAGATCGCTCCTCTGAATGTTGTTCGTGCCTATCGATAGGAGATGGAGCAACTTTGACTGCTCCGAGAGGCCGCCGCGGGCTCGGGACCGGCCTCTTTCGACCCTGATCGGGGTCGTTGTCTCCGCAGCCTTTACCATGCCTCCGAGCCGTTTCCCCTTTTGCAAGGAGTCCGGAATTGGTCCGCATCCGCATGAAGTCGATGGGCCGTCGCCATCGCCCCTTTTTCCGAATCTGCATCATGGATTCTCGAACCTCCCGCGATGGGCGGGCGATCGAGGAAGTCGGCTACTACGACCCGATGTCGCGGAATGATGAAACCCAGACCGTCCTGAAGGTCAATCGGATTCGCTACTGGCTCTCGGTCGGCGCGCAGCCTTCGGAAAAGGTTGGGGCCATCTTGAGGCGGAAGGGTGTCGTGAAGCCGGCCCCCGGTGAACCCTGGGAGCTTCCCGAGCCTCCGGCCGCCGCCGCTCCGACACCGCCGCCTGCCACGCCCGCGTCGTGACGAGGTCTCGCAGCCGATGTCCGAATCGCCCTGCCGGATCGATGTCCTGACCCTCTTCCCCGCGATGTTCGAGGGGTTCCTGAGTCAGAGCATCCCCAAGCGGGCGATCGCCAAAGGGCTCGTCGAGGTCAAGGTCTGGAACCTTCGCGATTGGGGCGAGGGGCGGCACAAGCAGGTTGACGACCGTCCCTTCGGCGGCGGTCCCGGCATGGTCTTGATGGCACCCCCGGTGGTCTCCGCCGTGGAGGCCGTTCAAGCCTCGGCCGAACCCGCCGGATTCTTGATCGCGCTGAGCCCGCAAGGGCGTCGGCTCGATCAGGGCTGGGTGGGCCAACTGGCGAAGCTGCCTCGCCTGATCCTGGTTTGCGGGCGTTACGAAGGCTTCGACGAGAGGATCATCGAAATCCTCCGGCCGGAACTCCTGTCGGTCGGGGACTACGTCCTCTCGGGGGGAGAAGTGGCCGCGATGGTGGTGATCGACGCCCTGGTACGCCTCATCCCCGGCGTCCTGGGAGACGACCAGAGCGCCATCGATGAATCCTTCGGCCCCGACGGCGGCCTGGAGTATCCGCACTACACCCGCCCCCGCGAATACCGCGGGCGAGCGATTCCCGACGTCCTCCTCGGCGGCGACCATGCCGCCATCGCCCGCTGGAGACTCGAACACCGGCGTTGAAGTTGAAGTGGTCGGTCGGGCTCGCGAGATCCCCTTGAAGACATTTTTCCGCGATCACGCAATTGAAATCCATAGAAGCAGTTTCGTAGGGAAGGATTGAACATGCAGAATCGATTTATCGAGGCGGTCGAGCAGACCTGCCTCAAAGAGTCTTTCACCAAGTTCGAGATCGGCGATAAAGTCGACGTCCACGTCCGAATCCTCGAAGGCGACAAGGAACGGATCCAGATTTACAACGGCGTCGTGATCGCCCGATCGGGACGCGGCATCCGCGAGATGTTCGTCGTCCGTCGGATCGTCCAGGGAGAAGGGGTCGAGCGGAAATTCCCGGTCCACTCCCCGCGAATCGCCGACGTTACCGTCAAGCGATCCGGCAAAGTCCGTCGCGCCAAGCTCTACTTCCTCCGCGAGCGATCCGGCAAGGCCGTCCGCCTCAAGGAGCGCTTCGTCGCGCCGACCGCGGCGGAGACCGCCGAAGCCAAGGCAGCCAAGGCCGAGCGAAAAGCCGCCAAGGCCGCGAAGAAGTCGAGCAAGAAGGCGGCCAAGACGCCGACTTCTTGATGCCTGCAAACGCCCTCCGGGGCGGGGAGAACTACCCCGCCCCGCTCTGGGCATTCGCCACGCAACACCCGCCTCGTCCCTGCCTCCCTCGATTTCACTTCCTTCGACACGCGCGATTCACGGGCGAAACCCCGTCGGCGCACCCTCGTTTGACCTTGACGGTTCCGGGGCTCGGCGCTAACATCCGCGCAAACCGCGACGGCAAAACATCGGGTTTCGGATCGGGAAGGCGTCTCGCACCGAGCATGGATACTTCTCAAAGGCCGTCCGGATTCGCAACGCTCAAGGAGGAGCAGCGGCGATGCGCGACCACAATAAGGCATTCTGCAAGCTGGCGGCCGAGTCATTCGACTGCCCGGGACCGATCGTCGAATTCGGTTCCTTCCAGGTCGAAGGGCAGGAAGATTACGCCAATCTGCGATCATTCTTCCCCGGCAAGCCCTACCTCGGCTGCGACATGCGGCCCGGCCTCGGGGTCGACCGGGTCGAGGATGTGACCGACATCAAGATGGAGGACGGCTCGGTCGGGACCGTCCTCTGCATCGAAACCTTCGAGCACGTCTTCCAGGTCTGGCGCGCCTTCGACGAGGTCTACCGCGTCCTCAAGCCCGGCGGCATCTTCATCATCACATCGCCGCTCAATTTCCGCATTCATGCCTATCCCGATGATTACTGGCGGATGACCCCGAACTGCCTGCGCCGCATGATGTCCCCCTATGCCGCCAAGGCGACTGGCTATCAAGGGTATGACAAGTTCCCTCACTCCGTGATGGGACTCGGCGTCAAGGGTCCCCTGCCCGACCAGGTGAACCGCCGGCTCACGTCCCTCGTGAACGGTTATCACGACTGGCTCCGCGAGACGGAAACCGTCCTGCCGGTCGGCGAGAAGCTTCGACGAGGGCTGGCCCAAATTTATCGCTCCAAGGGGGAGCGGAATCAGGTCGCCGGCTACTACAACGCCGCGTTCACGATCGACGGCCCTGACGTGGTCCCCATGGCCAAGGCGGGCTGACAAGGGTTCGCAGTCAGCCGGCCGTACGGGTCGTATCCAGCAGAATTCGCGGCTCCCGGAGATCCGATCGCATGTCGAAATCCATTGATCGATTGCTCGTCCTCGGACTCGACGGGGCGACATGGACCGTCCTCGATCCGATGCGTCAGCGAGGCTTGATGCCGAACCTGGATCACCTCCTGACGCGGTCCGCTTCCGGGACCCTCCGCTCGACGATCCCCCCGGTGACCACGGCGGCGTGGACCACCATGATGACCGGCTGCAACCCGCCCAGGCACGGGGTCTTCGATCACCGTTATTTCGACGCGAATGCCGGGCGCATGAAGGTGAACCATTCGGGACGCATCCGCGTCCCGAATGTGTGGAAGCTCCTCTCCGACGCGGGCCGGACCCCGATCTGTCTCAACCTGCCGGGGCTTTTCCCCCCTCCAAAGCTCAAGGGCATCCTGGTCTCGGGGATGGACTCGCCCCATCTGGATGCCGCGACCAAGAGCTACCCCGAATTCGCCGAACGCCTCAAGGCCGAGGTCCCGGACTACTCGCTCCGTTACTTCTGGAAGCGGGCCCCCCAATCGCTCGAAGAACTCCAGGAGAACGCGAGGCTCACGGCCGAAAGCTTCCTCGGCAGGGCCAGGGGGGGCGTGCTCGCCGACCGGATGGAACCCGACTGGTCGGTCCTGATGGTGCAGTTCCAGAACCTCGACCCGTTCCAGCATCGGGCATGGCCCTACCTCAACGTCGATGAAACGGGCGTCGATCGCCCCGACTGGAATCAGGCCGCCGGCAAGGTGATTCAAGGTCTCGACGCCGCGATCGGGCTCCTCTGCGAGGTCGCCGAGCGACGGGGCGCGGCCGTGTTGGTCGTGAGCGACCATGGATTCGGCCCTTGCCTGGGACGAATCCACGTCAACCGGATCCTGGTCGAGGCCGGCGTTGCCCGGCTCCCCGGGGTCTTCGGGCAGGTCCGTCGACGATCGCAACAGGCCCTCGACCACCTGCGGGTCTGGAACGCCAAGCGCGACGACCCCACCGCCCGATCGGCTTCGTTCGACCAATCGGTCTCGGCCCAGTTTCCGTTCGACTGGAAGCGAACCCTGGCCTTCGCCCCCCACCAGGACACGGCGGCGATGGTCTACGTCAACTCCCCCTCAAGGTGCGGCTCGACACGCCAGACCGCCCCGCTCTACACCCCCCGCCAGATCGACGACGCGCGGAACGCCGCCGCCGCCGCCCTCGCCGAGGCGCGTCATCCGGAAACGAACCGCCCCCTCTTCCCGACCATCATCCACACGGCGGACGCCTATCACCTCGACCCTGCTCGGGAAGGTTATCCCGACCTCATCGCCCTTCCCGATGATCCCTATTGGGTTCGCACCAAGCTGACCCCCGGCCGGGATTGGGTCGAGGCCGACGCCAACCTGCCCGGCACCCATCGACCCGAAGGGATCGTCGCGCTGGCGGGGACCGGTCTCGTCCCGGGCCGCCACCTCCAGGCCCAGCTCATGGATGTCACCCCGACGATCCTGGACCTGCTCGGCGTCCCGGTCCCCTCCCACATCGAGGGGAGCCCGATCCGACCGTCAAACACGCAAGATCCGGCAAATTCCGAATTCAACGCAACTCGCGTCGATCCGGCCGAAACAACCCTCGACGGCCCTCACCAGCATCAATTCGAGTATACCGCCGAGGAACAGGCGATCATCGAGCAGCGGCTCGCGGACCTCGGCTATCTCGAATGAGACCGGGATCGGAGGACCGCCGGGCGTCGCCATAACTCCCATAAGACCAAGCATTAAGGAAATAATTGGGTTCGTTTCGTCAAATCGGGTCGGCCGGAAATTGGGTTCGTTCGGTCAATTCGACCTTGCCGAGTGAAGCCGAAATTGGGTTCGTTCGGTCGAATCGCAATCGCTATTCTCGGAAGGCCGGAGCGGAAATGGGGACTTGCTCGCCAGTACTCCGCGCGTGCCTATCCCCTTTTCCGCGAGCTGATCATTTTGGCGGAATCGAAATTGGGTTCGTTCGGCGCATTCTGCTCGGCGTGGGTCTCCCGACCCATACGTGTTGAGCCGGAGAGAAAGCGCCGATCGGGAGATCGGCGTTCCCAGGGAACCTGATCTGTTCGGCACGTGCCACCGGACGACCCCGCCGAAACGCCCGACCGAAGGTCTCCAATACTCCGAAGCCGAAAATGGATCGTTCCGGATTGGAATCGGCTCCGCGCGCAAAACGAACGCCAATCTCATCGAGACCGTTACTGAATTATACCACACAATTTTGCTTGACTTTTCGGATTCAGCAAACAATTACGCCGAACAAACAGAAAAAGAACGATACAACCAAAAGTCGCGAGCACGCTCGGTTCAGGAACAGTCTGGGCCACATTCAGCCCCGCTGTGATATCAACCCCAGTCGATTGCACATGATCAAAATCAAGGTAATTGATCAGATTGTCGACCTTGAATGGTTCTGCGGCGGCAGGGAATGGATAGCCCTTGTCGATCGGGATCGGCAAAGCATAAAAATAAATAGAAAGATCATCTTGGCTGGATGATGTAACCGTTCCATTCAGGAGTCCACTGATCACGATTGGAGAGTCGTTAATAAGTGGAACGCTTCCGTTGACTGTCAAGACAGAGAAGGTGACGGTAAACGGAGTATCCGTGTAGGTCGTACTCGACCCTTCGATCGCCGTGTTCACGACAAATCTGCCGAGATCAAACGGGCTCCCCGTCGTGAGCGTGCCGTCAGTCACCCCCTCGAATGAGACGCTCCCCGTGCCATTCACGCCCGAGGTGCCGATCGTGCCCGAGGTGCTGTAGGTCATCCGCGCCTGGATCGGATCGCCATGCACCTGATCCCAACCCCCGAATCCGATAACGACCACTGCCAAGGCGCCCACGATGCGGAAGCGATCAATGGGAAATCCTCCTGATCTCCTTGACGTTGCGAAGGCTCCACTCCGAGTCAGGCTCTCGCCGCGCGGTGACGGCGTTGAATCACGAAGAAGGCGGCGGCGCAGCCAAAGACCGCGAGCAGGCTCGGTTCGGGTACGGTCTGTGCCAATCTCAGGTTAGCCATCATCGGCTGGTCGCGGGCAAAATTGCCCCCAAAATCCACCTGAAGATAGCCGGTATAGTTTCCAATCGAAAAGAGATCAAAATTCCTTGGGAATGGAGGCCCATCCTCGGGAAATGCAACAGGCATTGCCATATTGACACCAAATCCATACAAACGAGATTCACTCGTGGATCCATTTATATCTCCCCGGTAATGAATGGTCGCTTTGCCGCCGTCTGGGGAGGAATCACGAAGCGTCACGTAGATGTCGTAAGGTGTGTACATAAATGTCGTGACCGATCCGTCCTGCGCCGGCGACGGGACAAATCGGCCAAAATTGAACGGCGTGCCTGTCGTGAGCGTGCCGTCCGTCACTCCCTCGAATGAGACGCTCCCCGTGCCGTCCACGCCCGAGGTGCCGACCGTGCCCGAGGTGCTGTAGGTCATCTGCCTTTGGATCGGCGCGCCATATGACTGGGAGATACCTGCCAGGCCGATGAGTGCCACCGCCAATGCACCGACGATGCGGAAGCGATCCATGGGGAAATCCTCCTGATCTCCGTGTGGGTGCGATGCTCAGATGATGCGCGTGGCCGAACACTCAACCGGCGCGCGATCGCCCGTCGATCGTGATGCGACGACTCCGGCCCCCCGAGTCGACCGTCCTTGTTCGTACGATCTCGAAATCCGAGATGAACTCAACAGTGCCTGCACTCTACCAGATCCGCTAATCCGGCCAAGGTTAATCGGATTTTGAAATCTCGATTTTCTCGACCCTGGAACAGCTTCGAGTCCAGTCACCGAAACTCAAATGAGGTCAAGCTTGCGCCGAGGGGCATGGCTGCGGCGGCAAGATGCGCAAACCCCGGTGATCAGGAAACGATGGCCTTCGGCTCGGAATCCATGGTTCGCGCAGATTTCGTCACGGAGCTTGAGGAGCTCATCGTTTCGAAATTCGACGACCTGATTGCACTCCGTGCAATGCAGGTGGTCGTGGGCCGGATAGCCGTAATCGTGCTCGAAGGCGCTGCGATTGGTCAGCCGGAGTTCTCGGAGCAGGCCGGCCTCGACGAGAAGGCGGAGCGTCCGATAGACCGTCGAACGGCTCACCTGATGCCCCGCCGCGTACAGGTCTCGCGTCAGTTCATCCGCGTCGAAATGCTTGTGTGTATTGAAGATATGACGTACCAAAACCCGCCGCGGGTCGGTCAGCTTGTCCCCCCGAATTTCGAGAAACTCACGAAATTTCTCGACGGGGTTTTCCAACAGTGACGGAGAAACGAGGATATCGTTTTCAACTTTTGCCACGGCGACGATCCCTGGAGCAATCGGGCGGAGAACTCGGTCCCTCATGGATTGGAGAGTCAAATGGGGGACCGAACTCATTATCGAGAATGATTCTCCATTATATCCAACGAGGCAAGGTAGATCCAGTCTACGAGGCGGTTGGGCGCCCCATTCGAAGTTGGCATCGAAACTCCCCTCCGGGGACAGTCCCCCGCGGCTCGCCAAAATCGAGTGGGGCGCGTCCGGCGGTTCAACGCACGGAAGCTCGCCGAGAGAACGGATCGGCTGCCGGTTTGGTTGCCGTCGCGGCCGATCCGGCCGATGGATTCGGCAAGGTTGGCGACGGGAGCGATCGCGAATTCGTCATGCCGGTGTTGGAGGCAGGCTGGGGAGGCAGGCTGGTTGTCGGCGATTCGGTCGCGTTCAACGTCGGCGGAATCAGCGGCAGGGCGGGTTGCGCGGCCGGGTTCAAGAGCGCGGGCGCCGGCGCGGGGCCGCCGGGAATCGCATTGGCGATGGGCGCGGTGTTCTGCCGGCTCAGCTTGAGCTGGAGTCCTTCGAGCGCCATGTGCAAGTGGCGGATCGCATTGTCGGTGCCCTGGGGATTTCCCGAGTACGAGAACGGATGGGCGGTCAACCTCCCCAGACGGCGGTCGAACACGATGATCTGAACGTTGTCGATGAAGTCCGTCGGAGGCGCGCCGCTGTGCCCGCGAATTCGCGAGAAGTCGGAGCTTTGGATGGCCTCCAGGACGGGCTGGAGGTCCGCCTGGCGCACGTGATGGACCCCTTCGGAATCGAGGACCGTCCCGTCCGCGAAGATTTCCATGAACATGGCGAACTGGCTGCCGTCGTTCGAACGGCCCAGGGCGAACCGGGTCAGGATCGGCTCCGCGTTGGTGATCGGGCGATTCACCCGAGATTTCGGGGTCAGCTTCGGGAGATTCGCCTGATCGGCGGTGACTTCCGGCAACCCCGTGGTGATCGGCTCCGAGTCCGCTCCGAACGCGGGGTTGGTGGCGGGGGGGCTATCGAATTTCGAGCCCGGGGTGGTCGAGGAGGCCGGCGGCCGACCGTAGGTCAGTCCGGAAACGTTGGAACTCGGGGGATTCGGTTTGGCCGCCGCCGAGTTGTTCCCCCCCCGGAAAATTCGGCCGAAGATGCCGGGTTCATCGGCTCGCGCGACACCAGGGCTCAACGTGAGCGCCAGGGCGATAAGCGTGTTCCGCGTTCGGAATGGGACTTGAACATTATGCATCGCCGACCTCCTTGCCGGTTCGCATGGAAACTCGTCACAGCCCGCGGACGAGATTGCGAGCCAATCCGATCCGAACGGACATCCTGTCCCGTTCAACCCCCCGGGAGAAGGGATATCCCACCTCTCCCTTCGGGTTTTGCCGGATTCGTCTCTCGCCAGGAACAATCAAGAGTTTTGCGTCAACCTAGAGCGTCACGACCCGATAGACTTCCTCGACCGACGTCGTGCCATCGATAATCTTATCGACCGCGCTCTGCTTCAATGTTCGCATTCCCAGGTCAACCGCGACACGTCGCAAGATATCTTTGGGAATTTGCTGGAAGATGAGGTCGCGAAGTTCCTCCCCGATCTCCATAATCTCGAAAACCCCCGTCCTACCCATATATCCAGTTTGAAAACAGGCAGGACAGCCAAGCCCGCGATTCAAGCGGAGCTCGCCATGTTCGGAAGGGTCAAGGTCCAATCCTTTGAGGATCTTGGGATCTGCCGGCGCGCTGACGCGACAATAAGGGCAGATTTTGCGGATCAGCCGCTGGGAAACGATTGCCAGGATGCTGCTCGAAAGCTGATACCCCGGGATTCCGAAGTTGTAGAGGTTGCTGATCGTGGTGGGAGCATCTGGGGCATGGAGGGTGCTGAAGACGAGGACGCCGGTGAGGGCCGCGCGAATCCCGATACGCGCGGTCTCGTCGTCTCGAATCTCGCCGATCATCACGACGTCCGGATCTTGCCTTAAGAGAGCGCGCAGGCCGTCGCCGAAATTCATCTCAGGCGTCACCTGGGTCTGATTGACGCCGGGGATTCGGTGCTCGATCGGGTCTTCGATCGTGACCAGGTTTCGGGCGGGGGAGTTCACCCGCTCCAGGCAGTGATAGAGGGTCGAGGTCTTGCCGGCGCCGACGGGTCCCGCGACCAGGACCGCGCCGTTCGGCTGGGAAATCAGCCGATCGAGCGTCTCGGCCTGCTTCTGGGTCATGCCGAGGCTTGTGAAGCCTTTCACGTCGGTCAGGACTTCGTGAATTCGGATGACGAGCTTCTCGCCGCAGGCGGTGGGCAGCGTGGCGACGCGCAAATCCCGAGGCCGATGCTGATGCTGGATCGTGATCCGGCCGTCCTGGGAGTGCCGACGCTCCACGATATTCAGGTTCGACATCACCTTGATCCGGCTCGTCACCGGGATCGCCATGCCCGGCTCCAGGAAGAGGATGTCCTGGAGTTGGCCGTCGATCCGGTAGCGCACCCGCATCCCGTCTTCTTGGGGGTCGAAATGGATATCCGTGGCCCTCGTGTCGCAGGCTTTTTCGAGGACCTGCCCCACGAGGTCCGGCATGGTCGCCGTCATGGAGAGTTCCTGAAGCTCCTTCCGGACATCGCGATGCTGCTGCGCCCGGTCCGGCGAGAGTGGCGAGGCGGGCATCATGGCGAGGTTCGCGGGACCCTTCTGATCCCCGCTCCCACCCCCCGCCATGGCGGCGAGATGCTCGAAGGCCAGCTCGTTGATCCGCTCGGGAGTCAGGAGATTCAGTTCGAGGATCGACTGCCGAAAATCGCGGTGATTTTGCTGGCCATAGCTCTGGGCCAAGCGGATCTGATCCGCGCTCAGCAATCCCTTGCGGAGCAAGACCGAGATGAGGGCCTCTTCGATCGGGTTCGACGGAGGTGCTCCGGAATCAACAGCTTGTCCGAGGAGCGAGCGATCCGAAGGCGGCGGGAATCCCCCGGACGGAAACGGGACTGGCGATGTCGGTTCCACGCTGAAGACCTCCTCAGGCCCAGTTCTACCAATCATCATCAGCCACGTCGCTGCGGGACGATCATCGGCCCCATGGAAACGAGGACTGGAGGTGCTGGGTTGTACAGTCAATATATCGAGAAGACTTGGCCGAGGCGCGCTTGTCGGCTCATTGTTTCTCAATCCGGGGGCCGATGCCAGCAAAAAAAGCGTACGTCGCGGGATTTTGAGCCGGCCGAGAACCCCCCAATCGTCAATCGCGGAGAGGCCGTGCCCGGAAAGCAGAACAGCCGACGTCGAGGATGCCAGGGCATCTCTCCGTC
>CALKTZ010000940.1 GCA_937997355.1 uncultured Planctomycetales bacterium
TGGGATGATTTCGCGGCAACCCGCCGCGAGCGCATGGGCCATGGAGGTTGTCGCGCGCAGGACATCGATCACGATCGCGACCCCTCCACGCAACGATCCGGGAGGGATCTGGCTCGGCAAAGAGTGAATAAAGATCCTGGGTTCTTCCACTTGCGTCATATCGGAAGTCAACTTCCCTCTTGCAACCAGGCCACCCCCCGGATGGCCTCGGGGCCTGAATCGGGACAATTATGGCATAACCGGATGGCTCTTGAGGAGTCCATGCCGACGGAACCGGCGGCCTTGCCCATTTCATCACGGTTGACTCGACCTGTCGCCCGAAACGTCCGATCGAATCAGGAGAAGCGTACTCTCAACGTCCGAGCGAAGGAAGATACGCCGTCATGCTCCTCGTTGAGACTTGCCCCACGCCTCTTCACCTTCCTGCCGAGGAGCATTTCCGATACGCTTCCGATCCAAAGACCCGGGACTTCGAAAGTCGAGGTGCATGGATGCAAGAACCAAAGGGGCGGTATGTCCCGCTGAGCGGACCCAGGCGATTCATCAACGACCTCGTTCATTTCGCCAGCCAGATCCCGACCGTGCCGGTCAGCCGGACGATCGACGTTTCCTCGCTCATCGAGCCGAGGAGGAAGCATCGCGCCAGGCCATCATGGGCCTGCCTGTTTATGAAAGCTTACGCGATGGTCGGGGCCGAGCACGCCCCGCTGCGTCGGGCTCATCTCAATTTCCCCTGGCCCCGACTCTACGAACATCCTTGGATGAATTGCGCCCTCGCCATCGAGCGCACCTATCAGGGGGAGGAAGGGGTCTTCATCGGGCTCTTCCGCGCCGCCGACCAGCAGTCGCTCGACGAGTTGCAGAAATCGGTCCTCTGGTACAAGAACGAAACGATCGAGAAGGTCGGCTTCTATCGCCAGGCGCTGCGATTCAGCAATGTGCCGAGGCCGATCCGCCGCCTCTTCTGGTGGGGGACGCTCAATGTCTCCGGCTACAAGCGGAGCAAGCGATTCGGCACGTTCGGGCTTTCCAGTTACGGCGCACTCGGCGCGGAATCCCTGCACCCGATCTCACCCCTGACGACGACCCTGACCTACGGTCCCATCGACGCGACCGGAAAGGTCGTCATCAAGCTCATCTACGATCATCGGGTCCTCGACGGCGCCTATATCGCGCACCGATTGCGCGATATCGAGGAAACGTTGAACGGCGCCATCCTCCAAGAACTGAACCACCACCGGCTTGAAGCCGGTGGGTTCGACAGTCGGCTACAAGCCCGACTGATAGGGAGAAAAGACCACGAACCCGACTGCTCTCTCTCGATCCGACAACCGCCCCTCGCCAATCTCGGGGATGGCGAATCGCATCCCAGAAAGACCTACTGAAGTGGTCGCCTGAAGGCGAGGGATTTTAGATCCCAGAACTAGGACATTAATCGAAGGGAGTGGATCGAATTCGCTTCCCGCGACTCATTCCTCGGATGTGATTCCCGGACCACATTCGATGGCCCCGGCTGCATCCAGGGTTACCGACCGGGCGAATTCTTCACCTGGTTCCTAAGAAACGGCGAAACGACCGATTGAATGAAGGGGGCCTCCACGGCGCCGCGTGGAAGCCCCGACGAGTTCGTGATCACCTCCAAGGCCGATCGCATTCAGCGGGATTCGGTTTCCTGGTCGGTCGTCACGCGGACTTCGAGGCGGCTCATGAGTCGCTTGAGCGCGACTTCCTTGGAGTTGATGAAGAGGACGTTCTCCATCACGATCGCCTTCTCGACATTCGGGACGTGCATCACCAGGCGCCCGGCGCCGAGCAGCATGAATTCGAAGACGTCGGGGATCTCCTTGTCGAACTTCAAGTTCATCGTCGGGAAGCGTTCGAGGTCGCTGAGCGGGCCGTGATGGTGGAGGATCTCGTTGGGGAGGATTTCCCAGTAATCGAGCCATCGCGTCAGGTAAATGATCAGGAATACGATCGACGTGATGACGAAGAACGCCAGGTAGAAGCCGGGATAGGCGACCGCGTAGACGTGAGCCAGGATGGAGTTGATCGGCTCCATCAGGTTCAACTCATAATACGAACCCAACCATAAGATAAAGAAGAGCACGAAAAGAATCCCGAGGATGACCCCCACGAGCGTGAAGCGAGGGAAGTCGAGCGCCATCACGATCAGGTTGAAGGCGAAGACGGTGAGGAAGAGGACGCCCAGGAGATTCTCCGCCCGGCCGAAGCGTTCGACCCTGGTGGCCGTGGGGGAGGATGGCACGACGTCTCCGGCATCCGCCGGGGCCCCGGCGACGACGGGGGTCGACTTCGAAGGGTCGGCCAGCCGCTTCTCGGCGATCATCCACATCCCAGCCCAGCAGATCAGCGAAACGACCAGGGTCGGGAATAGGTAGATCACCTTGGGATACATGAAGATCTTGATCCCCTTGTCCCGGTTGACCGGCGACGGGGTGGCGGGCTTTGCTGACTTCGGGTCCATGGACATGCGATCAATCTCCGCGCTGCATTCGCTTCAACGGGGGAGGCACTGGAAAAGATCGACGTGGGCCGCGAGACGCGGCAACTGCCCGCCGAACGCCGCATGATGACGAGGCGTGGTCATCGTACCGCCCCATTTCACCTCGGTAAAGTCCCCTCATGCGTTGAGTAATATCCCCGGCCGAAGCTTTCGATACGCGATAATGAACCGAGGAAAACCGGCTCAACCGCCGCCGATTTCTCAAAGGGTTTTCGTCAGCGGAGGCCAATCATTCAAGAATGTTCCGAATCGAGAATCCAGGAAGCGCAGAGTCGAATCGAACCCGACCATGAAAATCTTCATGGAATGGTATCACGGTCGCAGGTGGATACTGGCAATGCATGCGGGACGGTCCTAAACTTGACTCCTGCATCTCTTGGTCGGTTTCGAAGAGTCTTCGTTCGCCAATGAAAGGTGTCACTTCGATGATGTCTTCCATCCGTCGATCGCTCGGCGTCCTTGCCGGCACATCGGCCCTCCTCCTCGGCTCCGGGTTTTATTACTCTCAGGCGCAGGAGCCCGCCCGCTCCAAGGCGACCCCCAAGACCGCCAAGAAGGCCCAACCGCCGGTCGTCGACGACGAAGATGAGGCCCCGCCTCCCAAGTCCGCATCGAAAAAATCCGATCCTCATCGTCGGCTCTATGCCTACTTCGGACAACTCGGGCTGACCGAGGCCCAGAAGAACACAATCTACGATATCCGAGCAAAACACGCGCCGAAAATTGACGCCCTCGAAAAGCAACTGGAAGAGGAACGGGCGCATGCGATGGCCGAGGCGGAACGGGTGCTGAACCCGTCGCAGAAGAAGCTGCTGGAAGAACGTCGCAAGGCGGCCGCGGCCAAGTCGAGCGCGGAAGCCAAGGAAAAAGCCGAGGAGGCATCCAAGGACGGCGACCAATCCAAGCCCGCGGCCTCCAAGCGTCGACGGGACCGCGATCGTTAAATCCGCTTCGCAGGGCATTCTCCGATCGCGGGGGCCAACCCCCGCTCAAGGAGCGCGATCGCCTGCTCGAGATAGGCCCGATCATCCACCTTCCCCGCGGCGACCTCGCCGAAGTGGAGGCGATTTTCGAGCCAGTAGATGACGAAGCTCAGCAGCATGGCACTCAGATTGACGGGATCGAGGTCCCGGCGAATGAGGTCCCGCTGCTGAGCCCTCTCGATTCGCTTCACCATCGCGCGCGTTAATTCCGCCTCCTCGGGAAGCGCGGGGTGGTTCCCCTCCAGCCTGGCCCAGCCGATCAGCTTCACGCACGCCTGGTTTTCCATCAGGTAGTCAAAGATTCGCGTCAACTCGCTGCGCACATCGAGCGGATGATCCCCCTCGCCGGCAAGATCCGGGAATCGCTCGGCGAATTTATGGATGCCCCAGCGCCGCACCGCGATATACAGGTCTTGCTTGCAACCGAAATGATGATGAATCAACGGCTGGGAGATCCCCGACGCACAGGAGATGTCGCGCATCGAGGTCCCCGAGAAGCCCCGGTCCGCAAAAAGGACTTCCGCCGCCTCCAGGACAGCCATCCGCGTCCGCTCCGCATTCCTGCCCCGGACTTGCTCCTCTCCCATCACTCCCCCTGAACCCTTCGACCTCACTGAATCCTGCCGGGCAATAGCCGAACTCGCCGCGATCCTGAAAACACCTTAACACGTATCAACGATCATTGCTTGTGATGAACAAGCGACAAATCCCGCGCCCCGTGCCGATCGCAACGAGCTTCATTGTCCTACGCACGCGTCGATCGATCGGATCGCGAACCTATTGCATGAGAAATGACTCAGGGAGGTGGCTTGACCGAATTCAATCCCTCTTTTATTATTGACTGATCGATCAGTAAACAACAAGAGGGGAGATGGCGGATGGGTGCGCGAGACGAGGGAAATGGCGAGCCGCGGACTGCCGGCAAAGTTCCTCGGTTCAAGAGGTGGGGCGAAGGAAGTCGTAAAGCCGCGGCGTCGCTCGCCTCGCTCGGGCTCCTGATTTTGTCGCAGGCGGCCGGTTGCGACAAAGGCAACACCTATGTCGCCCCGCCCCCCCCGGATGTGACGGTGGCGAAACCGACCGTCCAGTCGGTCACCGACTATCTGGAATATACCGGGACCACCCGCGCGGTCCTTCGCGTCGAGCTCAGGGCGCGCGTGAAAGGGTTCCTGAAGAAGAAGCTGTTCAAGGCGGGGGCGGACGTCAAGGAAGGGGATCTCCTCTTCGTGATCGATGAGGAGCCCTTCCAGGTCCGGCTTGATCAGGCGAGGGCGAAGCTCGCGGAAGCCGAGGCCGCGCTCAAGAAGGCCCAGGAATCGAAGGCCCGGCAAATCGCCCAGGCCCAGCTCGACGTCGATCAATCGCAATTGGCCCTCGCGAGGCTGGACGAATCGCGGACCCGGACACTCTTCGGCCGCAATGCGGGTTCTCGCGAAGAGTTCGACAAGGCCGAGGCGAATCGCAAGAAGTTCGAGGCCCAGCTTGAAGCGGACGCCGCCAATGTGGAGCAGAGCAAGGCCGACTACGACATCAACATCCTGGCCGCGAAATCGAGCCTGAAGGCCGCATCGGCGGACGTTCGGAACGCGGAGATCGATCTGGGCTATTGCCGGGTCGTCGCGCCGTTCAACGGCCGGATCACGATCAACGAGGTCGATGAGGGGAACTACGTCGGCGACGGCCAGGCCACCGTGCTGGCGACGATCGTCA
>CALKTZ010000941.1 GCA_937997355.1 uncultured Planctomycetales bacterium
CCGACGCGCTGGTGTCGAACATCGATTTCGCCCCCACCCTCCTTGAACTGGCCGGGGCCGAGATTCCCCCGGAGATCCAGGGGCGCAGCATCCTGCCGATCCTGAAAGGGACGACCCCCGATGACTGGCGGAAGAGCTTCTACTACGAATACTACGAGTATCCCGCCCCGCACCGCGTCCAGCGACACGAAGGGGTCTGCACCGATCGCTACAAGCTGATCCATTTCTACGACATCGGCGAGTGGGAGCTGTACGACCTCAAGACCGACCCTCACGAGATGCACAGCATCTATGGCGACCCGAGCCAGGCCGAGAACGTCAAATCTCTGAAGGCCGAGCTCACCCGCCTCCGCGCGAAGTACGAGGTCCCCGAGAAGCCCCCCGAATTGCGACGGAAGTGACCCTGGGGTCGTTGCGGGACTTCATGACGACGGCTTGCATCAATCCGAGGTTTCCTTGAATTTGCCGATGTGCTTTGGGACGATAACCCTTGCGAGTTGTCGTTTGTACGAATGTTTCCGGAAACTTTCTTGATGCAAGCGGTGTCGGGAAATTCGAGAGATTCATAGATAGCTCGTTTTCGGATACAGGATGACCCCCTTCGAATTCCTGATTCCCCAACGCCCTCTTTCGCTTCAGGCCAAACGGTCGAGTCTCCATGCCTGGAAGGCCTTTGTTCGGGGAGAGGCAACGAAGTTTTGGACGGGGCCGATTGTCAGCGATGGAGATCTCCACCTCACGCTTGTGTATCTTTGCAAGGAGTCGCCGCCCGACACGGACAACATCATCAAACCGATTCAAGATGCTCTCGTCGGCCTGGTCTTCAACGACGATTCGCAAATCACCGATGTCGAGAGTCACCGACGCTTTCTCGATGAGAGGTTCGACTTAACTCGTATTCCGTCGCTCGTGCTGGAAGGGATTGTGAAGCAGCAGGAGTGTGTTTACGTACGAGTGGGCGACTCGCGGCCGTTGGAGGACTATCTATGAAAAGCCCTGCTCAAACGCAACACGACACGCAACTCCTCAAACTTGCCGAGGATTATCGCCGAGATGGCTACGAAGTCATCGTCGAGCCCGATCCGAAGGTTATCCCGTTTGATCTTGGAGGGTATCATCCCGACCTGCTTGCGCGCAAGGCGCAAGCAGGAGTGCTCGTTGAGTTCAAGAGCCGGGCAGATCGTCTCTCGGTCGATCGGCTTCGTTCCGTGGCGGAAGAGGTCAGGCGCCATCCCGATTGGCATTTCGTGCTCGTTACTCCCCAGGATATCCCATCGATGGGATTGCCCGGTGAAGAAGAACCCCTCTCCTGGGGCGAAATCGAGGATCGGGTCGAACGTGCTTTACGGCTGGAGGAGTTGCAAGAAAGAGACGCGGCGTATCTCGCGCTCTGGATCGCGTTCGAAAAGCTGCTACGTTTTCAGGCTCGACGTGTGGCATTACCCGTTGATCGTTTGACACCTTCCATCGTGATCCGGCAGTTGTATTCCCAGGGAGAAATCACGATGGAGCAGTTTGATACGGCGCTGGCCTGCCTGGAAACCCGCAACCGGGTCGTTCATGGCCTCCCAAGTCCGAATCTGGAATTCACTATT
>CALKTZ010000942.1 GCA_937997355.1 uncultured Planctomycetales bacterium
CCGTGATAGAGGGAGAAGCTTCGGTACTCAGGAGCCGCAATTTATTCAAAGATGACGGCTATGACAAGCTTGTGTATGATTTTTAATTGAAAATTTCTGGATGCGACGAGTTTATGGAAGTGATGGTTTTGTGGATGGTATCGTCGTTGATGAGGAAACGAAAGACGGGCGACCCGCCCCAAATAAGACTGATCGCCCGCTAAGCTCGACTTGTACACTTTTTCAGAGCGAGAAATCGCCTGTTTTCCGGGGTTTCTGGGACGCCTAACCAATTTCTGGACACGCTCGGGAAGAGGTCGGAACCCCAGAACTCTCGAAAACCCTGGAAATTCAAGCGAAGTCGCAGTGTCGGACCCTGAAAAACTGCACAAGTCGAGCTAAGAGGCTCTGGCAAAACCTCCATGCAAGGGAAGATTGTCCCGTGTTCCTGGAGGTTTTGTCCGAGCCTTAAGATTTGACCGCCGACCAATTGTTAATCAAACTTTAATACTGATCGGCGCTGACGATCTCGCCGCCGGCCCGGGTCCCGAGGGCCTGGAAGACGCCGCCCGGGGTGGTGGGGGCGTAGGTCCAGTTGTCGCCGGAGCCCGAAGCGCCCTGGACCGCGGGGTTCCAGGAGTTGACCGAGTTCTTGATGAACCGGACCGAGCCGTCGCAGAACGAGGTGTTCACGCCTCCGCTGTGGTAGCTCCGGGCGGCGGTGTGGGCGCAGGTCTGGAGGCCGAAGGAGATGCCATTGGGTGCGGAAACGCCCAGGTTGAGGCAATCCTTCAGCGGCGAGTTCGGAGGCAGCGTGTGGCTGTAGAAGGCCGTCGTCGGCAAGGCCCGATAATACTGCTGGCCGCGATACCGGAGCCAGGTCGTCTGGGTCTGACAGGTCGGATCGGCGTTGACCGTGTTGAACGATGCCTGGCTGGCGGCCGGCCAGGTCATCACGGCGAGCGGGCTGGTGATGGGGACCTCGTCGGCCGTATTGTTCACGGCCTTCGACCGCGTGATCTCGCTGAACATCGCGGTGTTGCTCGTCCCATCGGAGATGCTGGCGATCGTCACCTTGTTGGTGATCGGGAGATAGCCGGGATTATAAGTGATATTGTCCTCCAATTTCTGCGGCTGCCCGTAATCAATCTTCGCGTTGAAGACGCCGAGCAATGCCGTGTTGGTTTCCTGGGTGCCCGGCGAAGAGGTGCCGCTCTCCGCGCAGGCGGTGCCCCCCGTCGAGCCGAAGTAATTGTCGTAGCCGATCGCGCCCACCATCTTGGTGGTGACGGGGTCCGACGGGCAGATGAAGGCGGAGATCAATTGGGTGCCGGCCGTGAGGTTCGCATTCCCGACGGGCGGGACCGCGATGAGTGAGTTGAATACCCCATTCACGTTGAAGTCGAAATTGAAGGCCGAATAGAGGTTGGAATTTTCCAGGTATTGCAGCAGGACTGCCTGGGGGGTCGGCCTCGGGAAGAGGGGCACGGCCTGGGTCGGCAATTTTCCGTAAGGGGGCGGGAACGCCCCGTTGCTCGATTCGAAGTTGTGGGCGGCGAGCGTGATCTGCTTGAGGTTGTTCACGCATTGCATGCGGCGGGCCGCCTCGCGGGCGG
>CALKTZ010000943.1 GCA_937997355.1 uncultured Planctomycetales bacterium
GAACAGAAGACGGCCGTGCGCGACCCAACCGCGAACCGCTCTATTGAAAGCTTTTTGCTGGCCGAAGCAAATTGAGCGGCGTCGCTCGGTTCGCGGCCATCGCGAGTGAAGAAGCGCCATTGCTTCTTTCGTTCAAACAGAAAATCATTGAAAAATTCGTTTTCCTTTGAATTCGATCGAATAGACAGTATCTCCTCCCAGGAGGAAGTTCCCGCCGGCCCCGATGACTCCGGATGGGGAAGAGGACCGGATCAGGAGCTTGCCTCCTCGGGGGAATTGGTGCTTCCCGGACATCGTGAGCTTGATCCCGTTGGGGGCGTCGCCGGTTGAGACTCGCAGCGGGATCTGCTTGGTGATCAGTTTCCGGCCTCGCTTGACGAACTCCGTGATCATGTAATTCGAGCCGTCCTGGGCGCGCGAGGCGTTCAAGGCCGAGCCGTAAAGAATCTGGAACCCGACCAATTTGCGGCGTCTCCCCTTGCGGGCGTAGATCGGAACAATCTGGCGGATCGTCAACGCCTGGGCATTCCCGCCATAGCCGGGGCGCCCGCCCACGTCGAACGTGTCCGAGACGACCGAGAGGCCGTTGTTCAGGGTAACTCGGAGCGTGTAGTACTGCCCCGGATAATTGAGGATCAACCCGGAAAAGTTGATGTTGCCGTCTCGCACGGGGACCGTGAGATTGCCGGCGAGGGTGGAGCCCCCCGGGTTGGATGAGAGGGAGATGGTCGCCGTCCCCTGGTAGTCGACCGCGCGATTGCCGGCCTCGTCCAGCGCCTCCGCGTGGATGCCGAATTCGCTCCCGGTCTGGATGTTGGGAGAGAGGAAGATTCGAATCTGCGTCGGCGTGCTCGACACCGTGCGAAACGGCAAGGAGGTTATCGATTCGAGCCCCGGGGCGGTGGCCCTGAGCGCGAAGCCGGTGCCGATTTGGTCGAGGGTCAGATTGTCGAAATAGGCGGCATTATTTCGGAGGGAGGCGGACGTATCGCCCCCGAGCGTGGTCCCCTCCGGACCGCTCGCCAGTGCCACCGAGATTCGATCCACGCCGATCGAGGTCGAATTGCCGAATGCATCGAGCGGCACGATGTAAAAATAGAACGGGCGATTCACGGTGACGAGCGCCGGAGGACCGGAGACAATCGACAGACGGACCGCGACCCCGGGAACGACCGTGAACGGGGATGAGGCCACCTTCGTGAGTGTCGGGGCGGTGAACTCAAGCTGATAATTGGGATCTGCCTGGACGATCGAGAGGCCCTTGAACGAGGCGACGCCATTAACCGCGTTGACCGTCAAGGTTCCACTCAAGGTTGCGCCGTCATGAATGCTAAGAAGAGAGACGGTCACCGGCCCGTTGTAGTCGGCTTGGATCGTGTTGTCCGCATTCCGGACGGCGACGGTCACATCGAAAGGGGTTCCCACGGTCATGCTCGACGGGGGTTGCGCTTCGACGATCAGGTGCCCCACGTCGGTCGCGTCGGCAACGGTGATCGAATTCGAGGTCGCCATCGCCACCCATTCGGCGCGGGCGTCGATCATGAAGGACGCCCCGACGAGGTTGAAGCTCAGGCCGTTGAATTTGGCCACGCCGTCGATGGCATTCACCGTCAAGGCCCCGGAGAGGATGCCCCCCTGCGGGTTCGAGCCCAGGCTGAGGGGGACGGGTCCGTTGTAGATGCCTTCGACATTGCCGTTGGGATCGAGGACCGAGACGGTCAGCCCGAAGCTGGTGGAAGACGCCGCGACCACCGGGGGCTGTACGGTGAAGGCCAGGTGATCGACGTGCCAGCCGATGTCTTGCAGCCCGGCCCAGTCGAGCGAGGTGAACGTCTTCCGTTCGCCGGGATTGATCGGGCTCACGTCCAGGTTCGGCTCCAGCCCATACGAGAGGAGCCCCGCCGCCCAGTGGGTGTCGGCCAACTCGCCGAACTGCCCATCCGGATTCAAGGGGACGAGGCCGCGGTTCATCGAGGTGGCGTGAGGACCCGAAAAATTGTCGGTGGCGATGACCTGGTTCT
>CALKTZ010000944.1 GCA_937997355.1 uncultured Planctomycetales bacterium
ATTTACATCGTCGGCCATTCCGCCATCACATGCCTCGGAACGGACATCGCCTCCACCTGGGAGGCGCTGATCCAGGGTCGCTCGGGGATCGCGCGCCACGAGTCGCTGTCCCCGAATCAGTATCTCCAGAATCTCGGCGGCATGGTCCCCTCCCCCGAGCCGGGATCTCGACTCGCCGAAACCTCGACGATGAAGCCGGCCGCACGGTTCCTGCACCTGGGGCTGGCGGCCGCCCATCAGGTCTGGGAAGACGCCGGACTCGACGATGCCTCGCTCGATTTCGATCGAGACCGAGTTGCCGTGATCGTTGGGACGGCCTTCGGAGGGGTCGATTTACTGGAAGCCGAACAGGCCCGCATGGCACGCAGGCAGTCCCCGGCGGCCAGTCCATTCCTCATCCCGGGCCTGGTGAGCAATCAGGCCGCCGGCCTGATCGCCCAGCATCTCAAGATTCACGGCCCCAGCCTCGCCCCCGCCAACGCCTGCGCGTCCGGTGGTCATTCGATCATACTGGGAGCCATGTTCCTCCGATCCGGTGAAGCAGATCTCGCGATCTGCGGCGCGTCCGAAAGCGCCTTCACTCCGCCGATCGTGAACGGCTTTGCCACGATGAAAGCACTCTTGCCCCGCAAACCCGAGGATCGATCCGAGAGCGATCCTGCCCAGGCGAGCCGGCCGTTCAGTGTCGACCGTTCGGGATTCGTGCTCTCCGAAGGCGCGGGGATGGTGGTGCTCGCCACCGAATCGGCCGTCCAGCGGCTCGGCCTGAAGGTCCAGGCGGAACTGACCGGTTGGGCGATCAACTCGGACGGATATCATCTGACGATGCCGTGCCGGGAAAAGATCGCCAAATGCCTCGGCCTGGCGCTGGATCGATCGGGAAATCTCCCGAACGAAGCCATTTCGTACTACAATGCCCACGGAACCAGCACGATCGTCAATGATCAGACCGAGACCAACGTCCTGAAGGACGTCTTCGGTGACTCCGCGAAACGGCTGCCGATCAGTTCCGTCAAAGGGGCGCTCGGGCATGCCCTGGGGGCGGCCTCGGCGATCGAAGCCGCCATTTGCATTCGCGCCGTCCGCGATCAAATGATCCCGCCGACCAGCAATCATCTCAGCGATCCGGAACTCGACCTCGACTACGTGCCGAACCAGGCACGTCCCGCGAAGCTTGAAACCGTGATGTCCGCATCGTTCGGCTTCGGCGGTACGAATAACGTTCTCGTGATGAGACGGGCGGAATCCTAATTTTTTCCAACTTCTCGCCGATTGGCGTTGTCAGTATTCCATCGTTATGGAAACTTTGAATTCGAACGGACTTTTGAGCGGAATTTGCCGATCTTTCCGTAGAAGATGTCCGGATTCGATGAACGCCAAGGCTGTTCAGGTTGCGCTCTGCGGATCAATTCGCTCGAAGGGAGTCGAGCGGAGTTACGTCCCAGGAGGGGAATAGGTCGATGGAACGACGCTGGCAGAATGCACGCAAGATATTTCTGCGACGCACTTTACCATTCTTTCGACTCTTCCCGCTCCGATCGGCGACACGGCTCCTCTCCGGATTTGGCCGGCTGGAATATCGGCTCCAGACCAGGCTGAAAAGGTCGTTCGACCAGGCGGTTGCAAAGGGAAGGAGCGTCCTGAATTGCTCCTGGGACATCGAGGAAACGAGTCGCGAACTCGCCGGGAATCATATCCTGTGGCGTGCCCGAGACCTCCTGCTCGATGGGGCATCGAACGAACAGGTGAAGGAGATTTTCGAAGTTCGAGGGCGCGAGCACCTGGACGCCGCGCTGGCTGAAGGGAAAGGCTGCCTGGTTCTGGCGAGTCACTTCGGCGCGCACATGCTCCCGGCGCATTGGATGTACCGAGAAGACTATCCGCTTCGGCTCTACATGGAGCGTCCTCGAAGCATCTCCCGTTACATGGCCAGGCAGTTCCGCGACGACGGCCCTCTCGGCCAGGATAAGCTCTTCATCTCCCGCAAGAGCGATCCGGCCGATTCCGCCAGCTCGATTCTACGAGCCGTTCGCGCGCTCCGGTCGGGGATGGTGCTCTTCCTGGCCGGGGATGTCCGATGGGAAGGGAAAATGACCGCGCCGTCGACGTTCCTGGGTCGAACCTTTCAATTCTCGACCACCTGGGTCGTCCTGGCCGCCACGAGCGCCTCGCCCGTGGTGGTCGCCTTTTGTCAGATGGGACAGGACGGACGCTATCATCTCGAATTTCGCCCGGCATTCCATGTGCCTCGGGATGCCGGCAGCCCCGAGGGGATGGCGCACTGGGTTCGCCACTACCTTGCGATTCTGGAAGACCAGGTCCGCATGCATCCGACGAACA
>CALKTZ010000945.1 GCA_937997355.1 uncultured Planctomycetales bacterium
CCGTCGACGGCGAGAGCACCTCGACGATCAGCGCCGGATTGATCAGCGTGTCGAACGCGTCGTCGCGGAACCGCGGCTCGCCGCAGACCGCCACGAGATCGGGGTACACATACGACCTCGGCGATTCGATCTGAACCCGGAGGTCGTTGTTGTAAATCCGGCAAGGGCTCCCTTCGAGCTGGAGATGAATCCTGGCCAGCAGGTTCACCGTGAGCAGGCTGTGCCACCGACTGGCCCCCGACATCGCGTACATCTCGCCGTCGAAGAACTCGCTCTTCGTCTCCGCGGCGCGCTCCACGGCGAGATACTGCTCGTCGGTCATCCTCGTCCTCTGCGGGGCCGTCGCCATGACTCCTCCTCATCGATTCGCTTCTCAGCGATGTTCCGTTTCATTCTTGTCGGGATCAACGGGGAGGTCGACCCGCGCGTAGATGTCGCTCAGCAGGACCGCGCAGCCGACCGACTCCAACTCCAGCACCGCGTCCAGCCCGCGATACTCCGTCAGCATCCATTGTTCGCCTCGACGCTGAAATCGCTCCGCCAGCGCCCGGTCCTGCGACACCAGCACGTACTCCTTCAGCGAGTCGAGCCGGCGGTATCGCGCGAACTTCCCCCCCCGGTCGAACGCCTCCGTCGACGGCGAGAGCACCTCGACGATCAGCGACGGGTTGAGCAGCGTGTCGAACGCGTCGTCGCGGAATCGCGGATCGCCGCAGACCGCGACGAGGTCGGGGTACGTGTATGAGTAGGACGACTCATCCCGGACGCTTACCCTCATGTCATTGCTGTACACTTCGCAAGGGCCGCCCTTGAGCTGGGCATGAAGCGCGCTCAGCAGGTTCCCCGTGATCAGGATGTGGGGGCGAGTGGCCCCCGACATCGCGTACATCTCGCCGTCGAAGAACTCGCTCTTCGTCTCCGCGGCGCGCTCCACGGCGAGGTATTCCTCGGGCGTCATCGTCTTTGTGCGTGTTGGTAAGGACGACATGACGGTTCCTTTCCCTGTCACTTCGAGGCCGTCAATTTGCCGACCCGCTCGGCTTCTCTCTTGAGGAATTCGACTTCCAGGAACGGCTCCGCCGAGATTCGCTGGAACCTGATGGCCCCTCGGCCGTCGATCAGGAAGGTGCCGTGCAGGGGCTGATTCTCGAAATCGTCGAAGGCGCGGTACTTCTTGAAGAGGTCGAGCTTGGGATCGGAGAGGAGCGGCATCGGGAATTTGACGCCGTCCTTGTTGTTCTTGAGGACCTTGGTAGCTTCGAGGTCATCGGTGCTGATGGCCACCATCTCAACCCCCAGTTTCTTGAAGGCATCCGCCTCCTTGCCGAAGCTTTCAAGCTGCTGCATGCAATGGGCACACTTGCCGCCGAGGTAGAAGAGGGCCACCACCATCTTCCCCTTGCGATCGGCGAGTGACCACGGAGCGCCGTTGGTGTCGGCCAGCGCGAAGGGCTCGGCCGGGTTGGGTGACCAGGTGAGCGGCCCGAGGGTCGTCAGGTCGATCCGATTGACGGCCGCCTCGCTGCTCCCGTTTCCTTCCGATGTGTTCGGGTTCTCCGGATCTTTCGGCTGGGAGGCAGCCCAGGATTTGTCCACCTTCCAGCGGGCCACGATCTGATCCAGTCGGTTGAAGATGGGGAGGTCGCGATCGGCCTGTTTCGCGAGGACTTCGAGCTTGCGGTAGGCGTCTTGCGCGTCCTTCTCCTTGCCGACGGCCACGAAGATTTCGACCAATGCCGCCAGCGGGGGGACCTGGTTGGAATTCTCCTCGACCGCCTTGCGCGCGAAGGATTCGGCGAACCCGTAATTCCGGGCGGCCAGATGGGCGCGGGCGAGTGACTCCTTGCGCATCCCCGTCGCCTTGGCCAGTTGGTCGAACGCGGGTCCGACCTCCCCCTTAGCCAGGTGGCGGTATCCTTCCAACTCGGCCAGGGCGGACTGCGGATTCACCCCGCCGGTATCCCAGACATATTTCGGGCCGTTGTCCTTCTTCGTCTCCTTCTTGGCGGCCTCCTCGGCGAGCTTTTTCAGGACCTCGATCTGTTCGCCGAGCTTCGCCGCGTCGTTCCTGGCCGCGTAGGCCAGGCCGAGCGTGTACGCCTTCTGGACCCGCTCGACCGGGATATCGCTCCAGTCGAGGGCGCCGGTTGTCGTCGCGGCGATCAGGTCGTCCCAGAGCTCGTAGCGGGTGAGCAATTCGGCCCAGCGAATTCGGCCGCTCCGCTGGGGGGAGCCGCCGTCGTTGGGGCCGTTCTTCGAGGGATCGCGGGGCTGCTCGACGAGGTTCCGGGCCACGACGATGGCATCGCGGACCCGGCCGACGTGGCTCGCGCTGATGCAAAACCACTGGTTGTTGTGAGCATAATTGTGGATTTCGAAGGGCATGGTGCCGTCCCGCGCCATGGCGGCGTGGTCGACCCGCGCCGAGCCTTCCTGCTGATAGGCGGCGTCGCCATATCGCTTGAGCCCGGTATAGGTGTGCCCGGGCATGTGCCAGGCATGCGCGATCCCCGGCGCGGCCCGGGCATAAAGTGCCGCCGACTTCTCCGCGCGGATCGGCTTCACGTTGTCCCAGAGGTGAATCCGGTAGTGATGGGCCCCCGGATGCATCGCTTCATCCTGGAGCACGGTGTCGATCACCGTGTCGACCGCCTGCCGGCTGCCGATCCCGTCGCTGTTGCCGTTCTGCCAGGTGACCATCGCCAGCCAGGCGCGGGCGTCGATGTCGTCCGGAAATTCCTGGACGATCGCCTCCAACCCCTGCAACCAGTTCTGGCGTCGGGCCTTGTCGTTATCCCCCTCCTTGTAGAAGGCCGCCAGGGCGTCGAGGTAGAGCTTT
>CALKTZ010000946.1 GCA_937997355.1 uncultured Planctomycetales bacterium
CTCCTCCAGCGCGATTCCGGCAAGCCCCTCCCGTTCGCCAAGCCTCGCGTGGTTTCCGCCGAGACGGGGAACCTGCTCGGCTCCCCCTGGAAGTTCCGCCAGTACGGCCAGAGCGGCGCCTGGGTGAGCGACCTCTTCCCGCATGTCGCCGGCTGCGTCGACGATCTCGGCATCATCAACGGGATGCACGGGTCGAACTCCCGCCACGGCGGGGCGCTCCTGGAACTGCACACCGGCAGCGACACGTTCGTCCGCCCGAGCATGGGCTCCTGGATCACCTACGGCCTCGGCACCGAGAACCAGGATCTCCCCGGCTTCATCACGGTCTGCCCGAGCCTCACGCACGGCGGGGTGAACAATTGGAGTTCCGCGTTCCTCCCGGCCGTCTATCAGGGGACGCCGATCGGCAACGCCAGCGTCCCCTCGGACAAGGCCAAGATTCCGTTCATCGCCGGCGCGGATGCCGCCCCCCGGCGATTGCAGCGGATGGAGCTCGATCTGGTCCGCGAGATGAACGCCGACCACCAGGCCCAGTCCGGTCCCGACGCCGCGCTCGAAGGACGCATCGCCTCGTTCGAGTTGGCGTTCCGGATGCAGGCCGCCGCGCCGGAACTCCAGGACATCGCCGATGAGACGCCGGCAACCCGATCCCTCTACGGCCTGGATGACCCGACCACGCGGAACTTCGGGCGGCAATGCCTGATGGCCCGTCGCTTCGCCGAACGCGGGGTGCGCTTCGTCCAGGTTTCGCACAGCTACAAGTGGGACCAGCACGGCGGGCTCGCCAAGGATCACGCCAGCAATGCCCGAGAGGTCGACCGGCCGATCGCCGGCCTGCTGCGCGACCTCAAGTCCCGTGGGCTCCTCGACGACACGCTCGTCCTCTGGGGGGGCGAGTTCGGCCGCACCCCGACCTCGCAAGGCAACGACGGCCGAGATCACAACCCGCAAGGCTACACCATGTGGATGGCCGGCGGCGGGGTCAAACCCGGCCACATCCACGGCGCGACCGACGACTACGGCTATTACGCCGTCCGCGACAAGGTCCACGTCCACGACCTGCACGCCACCATCCTGCACCTGCTGGGGCTCGATCACACCCGGCTCACCTATCGCTACGCCGGCCGGAACTTCCGCCTCACCGACGTCCACGGCGAGGTTGTGAAGGAGATCCTGGCATAGCGATGATCCGGATCAGACCTCTTCTTCAGGCGCCTCGACCTCCACGTCTTCCGGGGTATTCCAGTCGAGTTCCTTGCCGCAGGCCGGGCACGGGGATTGGCCGCGCGCGACCTCCTTGCCGCAATAGTAGCAGAAGGGCTCCCCGGCCAATGGCTCGGTGACGCCCCCCTCGACCCGGTCGATCAGGCGCTGCTGATATTCCTCGATCAAGGGCCTGGCGCGGGGCTCATCCTCGGCCCGGACCCAGACCCGAGGCGACGCATCATTCGCGGGGAGCCGACCCAGAACTCCGGTCAGGGCCTCCCCCACGATCTCCGAAGAGATCCCGGCTTCCGCCAGGAGATTGTGAACGAACTGGGCCTCGGCCATGTTTCCGGCCGCATAGACTTCGACGGGTTCTTCAGGCGTCATCTCGGTTGCCCCTCGCGAACGTCGGAATTTCGATCACGTCGCCAATGGTCCAATCGCACCCCGGTTGATCCACTTGACCGGACGTCATCGCCCGGGATTCTCGTCGGTTCAAGCGATCGCAAATCAGCGGCCAGAGTCGGTTACACGGAAATCCAAAGCCTCGACGAAGCATCCCGATCGATCCGACTTCCCGTCGCAACTTCTTGCCAATTCATGACTAAGAAAAAAATTGGGTTCGTTTCGCAGAAAAGCGGCAGGCCCAATTTCGGGAGCATCGACGGACAAAATTGGGTTCGTTCGGCGCAATTCGCTTGCATCGAAATTGGGTTCGTTCGGTCAAAATGCCTTCGAGTCAAACCCTGCTGTCGCTCCTGAAAATAGGGTTCGTTCGGCGCAATTGGCTTTGCTCGGGCGGGGTGGCGTCATCGGCGAAATTGGGTTCGTTCGGGCAAATGGCCTTTTCGTCCGAGTTCACCCGTCTCGCC
>CALKTZ010000947.1 GCA_937997355.1 uncultured Planctomycetales bacterium
CCGCCGACTCGGCGATCCTGGCGTAATGCCCGGTCGCGACGAACTCCGCGCCCACCTGCTTGCCGTAGGACCAGAGTTTGCCGAACTTGAGCCAGATGTTGCACATCACACAGGGGTTAGGAGTGCGCCCTGCGAGATATTCGTCGGCGAAATAGTCGCGAATCCGGCCGAACTCGCCTTCGAAGTCGAGGACGTAGAACGGGATGTCGAGGCGATCCGCGACCCTGCGCGCATCGAGGGCATCGGTGATGCTGCAACAGGTCTTGGCGCGGCGCTCGGCATCCTCGGCGTGCGTACCCGTCCGCATGAACAGGCCGATGACGTCGAAACCCTGCTGCTTGAGCAGATGGGCGGCGACCGAGCTGTCGACCCCCCCACTCATCGCCAAGACCACTCGCCGACTCATGAAAACCAATCCCGATCAGCCCATCAAACGGAACGGTACGCCGCGCGCACCTATCCCCTTTTTATATCCGGGAATGGGTGGAGGCGCAAAGGGGGGCCGCAAGGGCAAGTCCGAAAGATGGGATGCCTTCGGCCAATCAATTCGGCGGGGCCGGGAGGCCCACGCCGAATTGGGGCCGGGAAATCTTCAGAATCTCAGCGCTTCGGGCCGGGGCCGTAGACCGCGCTGGCTCCGAGCTCTTCCTCGATGCGGAGGAGTTGGTTGTACTTGGCGATCCGGTCGGAACGGCTGGCGGAGCCGGTCTTGATCTGACCGCAGTTGGTCGCGACGGCGATGCCGGCGATGGTCGAATCCTCGGTCTCGCCGGAGCGATGGCTCAGCACGGCCGTGTAGCCGGCGCGATGGGCCATCTCGACCGATTCGAAGGTCTCGGTCAGGGTGCCGATCTGATTGACCTTGATCAGGATGCTGTTGGTCGCCCCCTGGGCGATCCCCTTCGAGAGCCGCTCCGTGTTGGTGACGAAGAAGTCGTCGCCGACGATCTGCACCTTGTCGCCGAGTTGCTTGGTGAAGGCTACGTAGCCGTCCCAGTCGTCCTGGTCGAGCGGGTCTTCGATCGAGACGATCGGATACTTATCGAGCCAGCCCGAGAACAGCTCGATCATCTGCTGGCTGCTGAACAGCTTGTCGGGGGCCGACTTCCAGAACTTGTAGCCCTTCTTGCCCCCTTCGTCGAAGAGTTCCGAGCTGGCGCAGTCGAGGGCGATGGCGATATCCTTGTCGCGGCCCGCCTTGTAGCCGGCCTTATCCACGGCGTCGAGGATGAACTTGATCGCGTCTTCGTTGTCGAGATTCGGGGCGAACCCCCCTTCGTCGCCGACGTTCGTGTTGTGGCCGGCCTTCTTGAGCACGCCTTTCAACGTGTGGAAGACCTCGGCGACCATGCGGATGCCTTCGGCGAACGACTTCGCGCCGAGGGGCATGATCATGAATTCCTGGAAGTCGATCTTGTTGTCGGCGTGCTTCCCGCCGTTGATGATGTTCGCCATCGGGACGGGCAGGGCGCGGGCGTTGATGCCGCCGAGATATCGGTAGAGGGGGAGTCCCAGCGAGCCGGCGGCGGCCTTGGCGGCAGCGAGGCTCACGCCGAGGATTGCATTGGCCCCCAGGTTCCCTTTATTCGGGGTGCCGTCCGCCTCGATCATGGCGCGGTCGAGCCCGATCTGATCGGTGGCATCGCGGCCGATGACCACATTGGCCAGCGCGTCGTTGACGTTGGCGACGGCTTTCGTCACCCCTTTGCCGAGGTATCGCGAGGCGTCCTGGTCGCGCAGCTCAACGGCCTCGTAGATCCCCGTGCTTGCACCCGAAGGAACGGCCGCGCGGCCGAGCGTTCCGTCCGCCAGAATCACATCAACTTCAACCGTCGGATTCCCTCGGCTGTCCAGAATCTGGCGACCGCGGATCTGGGTAATCGTGGCGAGACCTTGACATTCACTCATGGAAGGGCTGGAGCTCCAATTTCAAGGGATGGCGATGCCGCCGAGATTGACGGTCCATCGCCGAGGCCCTGTGAATCTTATCGTTTTCGCGGACTCCAAGTGTCGACACTCGGCGTCCGATTCGCAAGTCGGTTTTTCCGCTGGCCGCTTCCGGCGAGATGGCTCGCCCGGTTCGCGGCCATCCGGCCAGTCGCCGATTCGGGCCGATCCGGCGGATCATCGCGGCCCGACGCGACGGGCCGGCCCGG
>CALKTZ010000948.1 GCA_937997355.1 uncultured Planctomycetales bacterium
GATCGCGAGATCGTCGACCACCCCGGCCAGGTGGGGGAGCAGCTCGGAGAGTTCGGTCCCCGACTGCCCGTGTTTCGCAAATTTGAATTTGGGGCCGAGGAGCTTGGAATTCGGGTTGATGAAGGCCGCGCGATACCCCTTGAGCAGATCGGGGGGCGGGAGTGTGCCGTCGAACTTGGCGAGCTGCGGCTTGTTGTCGAAGAGATCCATGTGGCTGGGGCCGCCGGCCATGAACAGGTAGAGGACCCGCTTGGCCTTCGGGGCGAAATGCGGCTTCTTGACGGCGAGCGGATTCAAGTTGGCCGAATCGCCGGCCGGCGCGGCGTAGCCGCCTTGCCGGAAGAGATTGCCGAGCGCGATGGCCCCGAGGCCGATGCCGCATTCGTTGAGGAACCAGCGACGCGTGACCTGTGAGGGATTCGCGCCGCGATAGAGATGATCCTGGCAATTCATCGTCGGCTCCGGCTCATTCCTTGGTGATGGTTTCGTCGAGATTCAGGAGCACGCGCGAGAGCGCCGTCCACGAGGCCCACTGGGCCGGTGTCGAGGTCGGCGGAAGCTGGGTCGCCTGGCCCGGTCCCTCGAGGACGAGATCCCAGGGATTGTGCTCCTTGGAGGAGAATCGCTTGAGCTGTTTATCGAGGAAGGCGAGGAGGACGGTCGACTCATCCTTGGTCGGCTTGCGGGACAAGCAACGCCGGAAGGCGAATTCGACCCGTTGCGTGTCGCTCTCCCCCCCTTCGTTCAACGTCAAGAGTGCGAGTGCCCGGGCACATTCGAGGAAGATCGGTTCATTCAGGGTTGTCAACGCCTGGAGCGGCGTGTTGGACCTCGGCCGTCGGACGCAGGAAAAATCGCCGTTCGGCGCATCGAAAACCTGGAGCATCGGGTAAGGAACAGAGCGGTAGCGGAACGTATAGAGGGCCCTTCGGTAACGTTCCGGTCCCTGGGCTTCTCGCCAAACCTTGGGGCCATAGCTGGCCGGCGGCAAGAAGAGGAAGCCGGGGGCCGGGGGCTGCACGCTCGGGCCGCCGAGCTTCGGATTCAAGAGCCCGCTGGCCCCGAGCGCGATATCGCGGACCACCTCCGCATCGACGCGAAGACGTGGCCCACGCGCCAGGAGTCGATTGTAAGGGTCTTTCGCCAGCAGTTCGGGGGAAACCGTGGACGATTGACGATAGGTGGTCGAGAGGACGATCAGCCGATGAAGCTGCTTGAGACTCCAGCCGCCATCCATGAATTGAACGGCCAGCCAGTCCAGAAGTTCCGGGTGCGACGGCGGTTCGCTCTGGGTTCCGAGGTCTTCGGACGTGCTGACGATGCCGAGCCCGAAGTAGCCCTGCCAAATCCGATTGACGATCGACCTCGCCGTCGTGGGGGCCTTGCGGTCCACGAGCCATTGGGCGAACGCCAGACGCCCCCCAGCCCCTTCGGGCAGAGGATTCAGGAATCCGGGCGTTCCGGGGCTCACCGTCTTGCCGGGCTTCAAGAAATCCCCTCGCTGGAGGAGATGCGTGGCTCTCGGCTGATTGCGATCTCGGAGGACGAGCTGTTCGGAACCTTCCGGATGAGATTGCCAGAGCGCTTCCATCCGGTCGTTGGCCTCTTTCCAATCGGGGACGGTCGTCCGCCAATAGGAGAAAACGGCGGCCGCCTGGGCCGACGATCGGCGATCGCTCGGGATGTCGAGAATCTCACGGACCGCTTTCGGGAGCGGGTCCGCGACGGCGTCGGCCCGGTCGGTGACCGAGAACCGGAATCGGCCGAGATTATTGTTCTGATTGTCGTCGCTGTTCCAACCGCCGTGGTACTGGTCCAGGTAGAAGGTCAGCTCGACTCCCTTCGGAAACGAAATTGGCTTTTCGAACACAAAAACGGCGTTTTGCGGGACGTTGCTCCGGCCCGGCCCGAGATTGCTCGTCCAGGCCGTCTCTCGCTTGCCGTCGATTGCGAAGTCGATCGGGCCGGTGGTCCGTTGTTGCTTCGTCCGATCGTCGAATTCGGAGTCGAGGGATCGCATCGGCGGATTCACGCTGGCCGAGGCCCGCGCGATCTTGACCTGCTGCGGCTTGGCGTTGGTGCCGCCATCGAGCGGCTTCGCTTCGACCCGGAACTCGGAAAGGCCGAATTGCCCCTTGATGGAACGGCCCGGCCCGCCTAGTGGCAAACTCGGGTCGTTGAGAAGCTCGAGCCTCACCGCCGAGATCGCCTTGCCTTGAACCTCAACCGTGAAGTCGGTCGTGTGCTTGGTCGGTGCGTAGCCTGCGGCAAGGATCGAACCATCGTCGAGGACGTAATGCTTCTGGCCCCCGTCGACCTTCTCCGGCGGCCGGGCCGTCTGCCATGTTGGTCGGTCATCGCGGACTGACTTTTCCCAGGCCGCCATCCGGGCTTGCCAGTCGGGGGTCTTGTGTTGCAGTTCGAGTTCAATGTCTCGCATCTGCCGGAACAGGTCCGACCGGCGCATGTGCTCTTCCGGGCTATAGACCGCGATATTCGATTCGTGACTGTTATTGAGAAACGCGAACATCCGGTAATACTCTTCCTGAGTGAGCGGGTCGAACTTGTGCGTGTGGCACTGGGCACACTGGATGGTCAGCCCCAGTACACTCTTGCCGATGCAGTCCATCCGATCGAACATCGCCTCCATGCGGAACTGCTCGGGATCGATGCCCCCTTCCTCGTTCACCATCGAATTGCGCAGAAATCCGGTCGCGACCCGTTGATCCTGGGTCGGATTGGGGAGTTCATCCCCGGCGATCTGCTCGATGATGAACTGGTTGTAGGGCAAATCGCGGTTGAGCGCATTGACGACCCAATCGCGATAGAAATGCACCCGGCGTAGCTTGTCTTTCTCATAGCCGTCGGAGTCGGCATAGCGAGCGGCATCCAGCCAGATCCGGCCCCAGCGTTCCCCGTACTGCGGGGTGTCGAGCAAGCGATCGACGAGCCGCTCGTAAGCCTGATCCCCCCGATCGGCCAGGAACGCATCGACCTCGTCGACCGTCGGCAGGAGCCCGCGAATGTCGAGGCTCAGACGACGGATCAAGGTCGTCCGGTCTGCCTCGGGGGAGAATTTCAGCCCCTCCGCTTCAAGACGAGCCAGGACGAAGGAGTCGATGGGATTCTTGATCGCCCCCGCATCCTTGACGGTCGGCAACGCCGGGCGAACCGGCGGAATGAACGCCCAGTGCCTTTGATATTCGGCCCCTTGCTCGATCCACGCCTTGAGCTTTTGAATCTCCCCCGGCGTGAGCGGCTTCCCGGTCTTCGCGGGAGGCATCTTCTCGTCGGCATCCTCGGAGGTGATCCGACGATAAGCCT
>CALKTZ010000949.1 GCA_937997355.1 uncultured Planctomycetales bacterium
GGGCGGATGGGTTTCGGAGACATTCTGTCGGGCGTTTCGGAGACCAGCCGTCGGAGGTTTCGAGACCTTCGGTCAAGCGAGCGTCAGATCGGCAACCGGAGTTGCCGCCCGGCGCGAGGCTCGAACTCGACCGCGAGCGATGAGAGGGTCACGCCGAGCAGCCTGATCCCCTGATCGATCGGAAAGAGGGTCTCCAGCAAGGATGCCACCATGGCCTCGATCTCGGTGCGTGACGCGACCGGAAGCTCGACGGTCCGGCTGCGAGTGACCTGCTTGAAGTCGGCAAACTTGGCCTTGAGCGTCACCGTCCTTCCTCGGATCGTCGATCCCTCGCAGTAGGACCACACCTTGGCGATCAGGGGTTCGAGCGCCAGGCGGGCCTCGTCGGGCGTGTAGAGATCCGCGCCGAAGGTCGTCTCGGCACCGATGGACTTGCGGACGCGATCGGCGCAAACCGGCCGCTCATCGATCCCGCGCGCGAGCGCATGGTAATACGGCCCCACCTTGCCGAATTGCTCCTGGAGGAACGCCAGGGTCTGCCCCTTCAGGTCGCCGCCGGTGCGAATCCCGAGCCGTTCCATCTTGGCCTGCGTCACGGGGCCGATCCCATGAAACTTCGCCACGGGGAGACTCTCGACGAAGGCCGGCCCCTTCTTCGGCGTGATGACGAACAGGCCGTCCGGCTTGCGCTCGTCCGACGCGATCTTGGCGAGGAACTTGTTGTAGGACACCCCCGCCGACGCGGTCAGGCCGGTCTCCTCGCGAATCCTCGCCCGGATCTCCTCGGCGATCAGGGTGGCCGACGCCATGGCCTTCCGGTTCTCGGTGACGTCGAGATAAGCCTCGTCGAGCGAGAGGGGCTCGATGAGCGGCGTGTATTCGGCGAAGATCGCGCGGATCTGGTGCGACACCTCCCGATAGACCTCGAAGCGGGGCTTCACGAAGATCAGGTCGCGACACTTCCGCCTCGCCGTCACCGAGGGCATCGCGGAGCGGACGCCGAACCGCCGGGCCTCATAGCTCGCGGCGGCCACGACCCCCCGCGCCCGCGCGCCGCCGACCGCCACCGGCTTGCCGCGGAGCGTCGGATCGTCCCGCTGCTCGACGGACGCATAGAAAGCATCCATGTCGATATGAATGATCTTTCTCGGACGCATGGGACCGGCCGCGACATCCTCGCTTCGATCGGACCCGGGACTCCCCGGGGCCTCAGACGATTGAGAGCGAATCCGTCGTGAACTCTATCACGCAAATATCCATTTGTACACAAACCAGGCCGATTCCGCCGGGTGCCCCACTCGATTTTGGCATCGAAAGCTTGCCTCCGGGGACAGTCCCATTTTCCACGACCGGCCAAATCGCCCGATCATCGCCTCGTGGCGTGGAAAATCGGGACAGTCCCCTACGCCTCGCCAAAATCGAGTGGGGCATCCGTCGGTTCCTTCTCCTGTCGCGTCGAACCAGAAATGCGGCTATGATAATGGGTACCGTGATTTCGAAACGGCGCTCCCGTTTTGTTCCACCTCTTCGCCACCGTCGCGCGTTGCCCCTCCACACAATCAAGCTGGGTGAAGGCGAGATCCGGCAACGTTTTCGAATGGCAGAAACGAGGTTGCATTGTACCCGACGGGCAAACCATTCCCGCGAGAAGCCTCGGGCGATGCGGCCTTGCAGTCGGATTCCTCGCTCCAGGGGGAGACCGGCGATTTCGGAGCCACGGGGAGCCAGTCGTCCCCCACGATCGACCTCACGCCGTCGCCAAACTCAGATCCGCCGGCAGGTCGTCCGACGAACCGCGAGGTTCCGCCTCCCCCCACTGCCTTCGGCCGCTATCGGGTTCAGCACACCCTGGGGACCGGCGGCTACGGCGCGGTCTATCGTTGCCTGGATACGCAGCTCGGCCGCCCCGTGGCCGTGAAGGTGTTGCGAGGGGGGCAGGATGTCCCGCCGGCCGAGGCGGAACGGTTTCTCCAGGAAGCCCGGCGGCTCGCGCAACTGAACCATCCCGGGATCGTGGCGATCCACGACGTCGGCCTGGAAGACGGCCAGGTCTACCTCGTCTCCGACTTCCTCGAAGGCCCGGACCTCGCCCGCTGGCTGGAAACGAATCGCCCCTCCTGGCCGGAATCGGCCCGGATCGTCGCCGCCTTGGCCGAGGCCCTGGCGCATGCCCACGCCCGGCTGATCGTCCATCGCGACGTGAAGCCCGCGAACGTCATCATGACCCCGGATCGCGGCCCGATCCTGGTCGACTTCGGGCTCGGGCTCGACGAGGCGAGGGCGGGGGGCTCCGAGCTGGGGATCGTCTCCGGCACCCCGGCGTACATGGCCCCCGAGCAGGTCGCCGGGGCGGCGCACCGGATCGACGGCCGCACCGACGTTTACAGCCTGGGGGTCGTCCTCTACACCATGCTCTGCGGCCTCATGCCGTTCCGGGCTTCGAACCTCCAGGAGCTGCTCCGGCAGGTGCGCGACGACGAGCCGCAGCCCCCTCGCCAGATTCGTCCCGAGATCCCCCCCGACCTGGAACGGGCCTGCCTGAAGGCGCTCGCGAAACGGCTCCCCGACCGATACACCAACGCCTCGGACCTCGCCGCCGACCTGAGACGCCTCCTCCCCCCCTCGGAGGAAACGTTCCAGACGAGCTGGATGTCGCCCGCGTCCGCTTCCGGCTTCATCCAGGCGGCACCGCCGAGCACAACCTTCTCGCGATCGACGCCCCATCCGTCGTCAACGTCGATGGCCTCCTCGTCCTCGATTTCGTCCTCGACCCGGTTTCGCGCCCGGGATGCCGAGCGACGCCAGGTGACGGTCCTGGTCTGCGGTTGCGGCCTGTTCGAATCCGAGGAATATCTCGAAGGGCTGGATGCCGAAGGACAGGCCCGCGTGGTGCGCGCCTTCCAGCATGCCTGCGAGCGGGCCGTGCCGCGGCACGGGGGGACGGTCGTCCAGTGCAGCGAGGAGGGGCTCCTCGCCTGCTTCGGCTATCCCATGGCCTTCGAGGATGCCGCGCACCGGGCCACGCGCGCCGGGCTGGCCCTCATGGACGAGTTGAAAATCCTGGGAGAGCGGCTCCATCGCGAACAGAAGTTGACGCTCGATCCCCGGGTCGGGATTCATACGGGGCCGGCCGTCGTGGAGGCCGTCGCCGATTCGGTCTCCCTGGTGGGGGAGGCGCGGAACGTGGCGATCCGCCTCGGGGACTTCGCGGAGCCGGGGCGGATCATCTGCACGGGGGCCACGCATCGGCTGATCCGCGCCCAGTTCGATGGCGACGGCCTGGGCCATCGCAAGATCAAGGGGATCAGCAAGCCGGTCGAGCTGTTCGAGGTGCGGGGGATCGGCGAGGCCCGAGGCGCGGTCGATGCGGCGGGGCCGGCCGGGCTCACGCCGCTGACCGGCCGCGATCACGAGATCAACCTGCTCAAGGATCGCTGGGAGCAGGCGGGGGAAGAAGGGACGGGGCAGGTCGCCCTGCTCGTCGGCGAGCCCGGCCTGGGCAAGTCGCGTATCGTTTACACTCTGAAGGAGCACATCCTGGGGCAGTCGGTGGAAGGGGAGGTGGACGCGCCGGTCATCGAGTGGCGATGCTCGCCCCACTACCAGAATACCGGACTCCATCCGGCCATCGATTTCTACGAGCGCGCCCTCGGCTTCGGCCGCGAGGAATCCCCCTCGGCACGCTTCGACCGGCTCCTGGATCGCCTGGAGCAATACGGACTTGCCCAGCCGGAGACCGTCCCCCTCTGGGCGGCGCTGCTCTCGCTGCCGACCCCGGAGCGATTCCCCGCCATCCCCATGCCCCCCGCGAAGCAGCGGGCGGAAACCTTCCGCTTCATGCTGGACTGGCTGCACACCCGCGCCTCCCGCAAGCCGATCCTGTTCGTCGTCGAGGATCTCCACTGGGCCGATGCCTCCACCCTGGAGTTCCTGGAGCAGTTCTTCGCCGAGGGGCTCCACGACCCCCTCCTCGTCGTGCTCACCTACCGCCCCGAGTTCACGCCCCCCTGGCCGGTTTCCGCCGCCAACCAGACGATCCTCTCGCTGGGCCGGCTCACGAAACGCCAGGCCGCCGAGATGATGCGGAAGATGGTCGGCGGCCCGCTGCCCGACCCCTTCATCGAGCAGGTCCACGACCGCGCCGGCGGCGTGCCGCTGTTCGTCGAGGAGTTCACGAGGATGGCGCAAGAATCGGGCGTACTCGACCAGGCGGCGGCCGGCAACGCCGATTCCGACTCCTGGCTGAGCCGGGAGATCCCGGCCACGCTCCAGGACCTGGTGATGGCCCGCCTGGATCGCCTGGACGGCGACCGTGACCTTGCCCAACTGGCCGCGACCCTCGGCCGCGAATTCGGCTACGATCTCCTCTCGGCCGCGGCCGACCTCGACGAATCGACGCTCCAGGCCGAACTGGCCAAGCTCGTTCAGGCGGACCTCCTGTCGCCGAAGGGGCGTCCCCCCCATTGCCAGTACATCTTCAAGCACGCGCTCGTGGAAAACGCCCTCTACAACGCGCTCGTGAAGGGGAAGCGGCAGCAGTTCCACGGCCGGATCGCCGAGACGCTCGAATCGAAATTCCCGCAGACCACCGCGACCCAGCCGGAGCTGCTCGCCCACCACTTCACCGAGGCGGGGGTTGCCGAGAAGGCCGTCGGCTACTGGCTCAAGGCGGGCCTGCGCTCCCGCGAGCGATCGGCCGAGAAGGAAGCGATCGGCCACCTGACCCGCGGGCTCGCCCTGCTCGAAACGCTCGATCCCTCCGTGGAACGCGACGCCCGAGAACTGGAACTCTCCGTCGCGCTGGCCACCGCCTACCTCATGACGCGCGGTTACGCCCGAGGCGGGTCCGATCTTCCTGCGGGCACGCGAGCTTTGCGAACGGCTGGGCCGATCCCCCTTGCTCGTGGCGACCGTCGTGGGGATCTGGGAATGGCATTTCGTCCGGGGCGAAGTGCGCCTCTGCGCGGAGCTTGTCACCGAGGCGGCCGGGCTGGCAAGGCCCCTCGACGATGCCGGCGCCCTGATGGAAGCCGCCTACACGGCCGGCCAGACGTCGCTCTACCGGGCCGACTTCGACGCGGCTCGCCAAACCTTCTCGACGGCCCTCGCCGACTTCGACGCTCCGGAGCGAGCCTCGTTCTGGGCCGCGCAAACCGGGCATTTTGCCGGCCTGAATATCCGATGCAATTTGCCGGTGACACTCTGGCATCTCGGCGATCCCGATCGGGCGCTCGCGCTCGGCCTTGAGGCGCTTCAGCGGGCTCGCGAGATCGGCCACCCGTTCAGCCTGGCCTATTGCCTGCATCACCTGAGCTGGCTCTACTCGTTCCTCCGGATGGGGGCCGAGGTTCAAAAGACCGCCGAGGAACAGGTCGCGATCTCGACCGAGCAGGATTTCGCCCTCTGGCGCGCCACGGGCACCTTCTTCCAGGGGGTGGGTTTGTTCCTCCTGGGTCGTCACGAAGAGGCGATCCCCTTGCTCCTCAAGGGGCATCGAGACTTCCGGAGCACCGGCGCCGAAATCTTCTGCCCGTTCCAGCTCGGGTTCCTGGGGGAAGCTTACACCCGGGCTTCGCGGTTCGACGAGGCCCGCGAGGCGCTGAACGAAGCCCTCATGCTGGTCGAGAAGAACGACGATCGGATTCAGGAGGCCGAGCTTCACCGCCTCCACGGCGAGTTGCTGCTGGCCGAATCCCCCGAGAGTGCGACCGACGCCGAATCCCACTTCCGCCGCGCCGTCGAGATCGCCCGGCAGCAGCGGAGTAGGGGGTGGGAGCTACGCGCCGCGATCAGCCTGGCACGGCTCCACCAACGACAGGGACGCGACGCCGAGGCCCGCGAGTTGCTCACCGTCATCCGCGCCGCCTATCCGGAAACCCCGACAACTCCTGATCTTGCCGAGGCCGATGCGCTACGGACCGCTCTGGCCTGACGCCTATTCGCCCAGATAGGGCGCATTTCACATACCCCACAAGAACGACGTGCCCTGCGAGGCGCGATTTCGCTCCCTTAGAAGAAGCAAGAGCCTCGATCGGCCTCGATCAAAGTGCCCTTCATTACCTCCTTGAAAATGCCCTATACTTCCCGTGTGTAGACTGGTCCAGCATCGATTTCGGTTGGCCGCTGGAGACCAATACGTAGAATTGCGATAAAACCGAAACGGGCGAACCATGCTGACTCGGCAAAAAATCCTACTTCTGATGCTGAAACGCGCCGGGCGCCCCG
>CALKTZ010000950.1 GCA_937997355.1 uncultured Planctomycetales bacterium
GGCCGCGAGGCGCGCGGGGGCTGATCGGGCAGATCGTTCATAAGGTGGTCCAGGCGCTCTGGCCACGGCAGCGACTCCTCTGGACCTGGGAAGGCATCATCTACGGTGCCTTCGGCCTCGCCCTGCTCATGACCGGCCTGATCCAGCAGATCAATCTCATCCTGCTCGTCGCGACCTTCGCGGCCGGGCCGATCGTCTCTTCGATGTTCGTCAGCGCGGCGATGCTGCGGAAACTCAAGGTCGCCCGCAAGGCGGCTCGCTACACGTTCGCCAACGATCCGCTCGAGATCGACTACACGCTGGAAAATGGCCGACGCTGGAGTTCGGCGTTGGCCCTGATCGTCGAGGACAGCCTCACCCCGGTCGACCGCACCATCTCGGGATCGGCCTCCCTCTCGCCGCAGGTCTTCTTCGCGAGGGTCCCCGGCAGGAGCGTCGCCAATATCCGATGGGAAGGGAACAGTCCCGGGCGCGGGAAATACCGCTTCGGCGACCTCACCCTCGTCACTCGCTCCCCGTTCGGCTTCCTCGAACGCCGGGAGAGCCTCGGCGCGAGCGGCGAGCTGGTGGTGTACCCGGCGATCGGGCAATTGACCCGGCGCTGGCAGGTCCTCCAGCGGCAGGCGATCGAGAACCGCCCCGGTCAGCGACACGACCGCTCGGCGCAGCAGGAGGAATATCACGGCCTGCGCGACTATCGATCGGGAGACAGCCCCCGCTGGATCCACTGGCGGACCTCGGCCCGGCTCGGCGAATTGATGGTCAAGGAATTCGAGCAGCAGCACGAGCAGGACCTGGCGATCCTGATCGACCCCTGGGTGCCGAGGACCAAGGGGCAAGTCGAGCAGCGCGAATCGCTCGAAGCGGCGATCCGATTCGCCGCGACCCTCTGCCTGGAGACCTGCCGAATCCACGGGCGAAGGCTCGTGCTGGCCTGGACCGGCCCCACCCCCGGGATTCGCCAGGGGCCGTCCTCGGTCAAATTGGCCCACGACCTGCTCGAACAACTGGCGATCATGCGGCCGATCAATGAAGGGACCCTCTCGGATCTGTTCGACGCGCTCCCGCCGACCATGCTGCGAGACGCCATGCTCGTCGTCATCTCGACCCGCCCCGTCAACTTGCTCGAAGAGGCGGAGCGTTCCTCGTCCCTCTCGGCAACGACCGCCCGCGGCCTGATGGGACGGGCCATCGTGATCAACTCGACCGCCGGGGATCTCGACGAGCTGATCCGCTATCGCGAGGCATCCACGCGCAACCTGCTCCAGCAGAAGGGACGTGCCGGCAGCGAGAACGAGAACGCCGGATCGGACCCTCCCGGCGCCGATGCTCCTTTCCAAAGTCCGCGACCGACCGCACCGACCGGCACCGTCGCCGACGGCCCAGAGTCGAATGCGAAGGGTGCAGCCGCCACGCCGATCATGACCAAGGATCGGGGACCCACGCCATGAACAGCTATTACGTCTATCGAGTCAGCTTCTACATGATGATGTCGGCCGCGACGACGGCGCTGTGCCTCGACACGTCCGAGACGTCGTTCGGCTCGTATTATCCCCTGATCGTCTCGATCTGCGGGGTCCTGGCGTTCTTTTTTGTCGATTTGAACACCGAGTGGGAGGTGCCCCGATGGATCATCAACATCCTCGGCCTCTCGACCCTCATCCTCCCTTATATCGAATACACGACGGATGAAAGTCAGATCGCCCGCCCGATCGGCCACTGGCTGATCCTGCTGCAACTGGTGATGTATCTCCTCCCCAAGTCCCCTCGGGATGACTGGTCGCTTTTCGGCCTCGGGCTCCTGGAAGTCCTCATCGGCTCGATGATCAACGAGACCGACCAGGTGGGGATCTGGCTGTTCGTGTGGGCGACCCTGGCCATCTGGGTCCTGAACCTCTTCTTCCTCCAGCGCGAGGCCCGGCGATTCATCAAGTTTGGGGTGAAGCATGAGGCCGGCTCCCCAAGGTTGGGAGAACTGCCCAGACTCGGGGCGATGGCCGTCGATCCCTATCCTTCGCTGATCAATCTCCCGTTCGTCCTCGCATTCGCTCGGGTGCTGGTCGGGGCTTTGATGCTGGGGGGCCTGATCTTCATGTTCATGCCCCGCCAGGCGGGCGCCGCGCGCAACCGGGGGGGGAACACGCCGACGCGCCACCTCACCGGCTTCGGCGAGGAGGTCCAGCTCGGTCAGCTCGGCGAAATCCTGGAGAACGACAGCGTGGTCATGAACGTCGAGTTCTTCGACGAGAACGACCAAAGGACCCAGCCGGCAACCGAGCCCCTCTGGCGAGGCTCGACGATGGCCCAGTACGAAAACGGGAAATGGCACCGCCAGCGGCAGCAGCCCGCCAGCCTCCCGGTCTACAAGAACCGGAACAACGCCCAGCGACATATCATCCGGCAGAATATTCACCTGGAAGCCAACGACTCGCAGTCCCTCTTCGGGATCCGGCCGATGATCGAGGTCGCGGCCACCGGGGTGAGGCTCTCCCCCTTCATCAACATGGTGGATGGGACCATCTCCCGCCCCGAGGTTCGCAGCGGCTCCTACGAAGCCTATGATTACCGGGTCATCTCCGATGTCAATCTGGATGCGCCGCAGCGTAGCGAAGAGCCCCCCGGGCTGATCCGCCAGGAACTCCTCCTCGACATCCCCGACGATATGAAGGCCCGCTTCCGCGAAATCATCCGCCCCCTCATCTCGGGGGTCACGGCCAAGGGGGGCGAGGGCACCATCGAGAAGGCCCGCAAGCTGGAATCCTGGCTTCGCGATTCCGGCGAGTTCGGCTACACGCTCCAGATGGAAGTGAACAATCCCGCGCTCGACCCGGTCGAGGATTTCCTGATCAATCGCAGGGAGGGGCATTGCGAGTATTTCGCCAGCGCGCTGGCGCTGCTCCTGCGGTCGATCGACATCCCATCGAGGGTCGTCAACGGCTTCAAGGGGGGCGATTGGAACGATCTGACCCAGGCCATGTACGTCCGGCAGAAGCACGCCCATAGCTGGGTGGAAGCCTATGTCGGCAGCCCCGACGGCCGGACCGCGAACTGGATTACGCTCGACCCCACCCCGGGCCTGGCTCGCCAGAAATCGGTGGCGGAGGTGGGGGGCTTCACATCCAATTTCCGGACCGTCTCGGATTCGATCCGGCACGTCTGGGTTTTTTACGTCCTGGGCTTCGACGCCGCCCGCCAGAACCGGCTCGTCTATGAACCGATCCGCAACCTCGCGGAGGAGGTCAAGCGAGGCTACATGCTCCTGGACGAAGCGGTTCGTTCCTATCTCAGTCAGTTGGTCCGATTCGAGAGCCCCGGCTCGCTCGGCAGCGTCCGCGGCCTCATCGTGTGGGTCCTCCGACTCGCCACCTTGCTCCTCGTCCTCCTCTTGATCTACGGGATTATTCGGCTTCTGCTCCGGCTGTTCCGGGGCTCCGAGGCCGATTCCACGAACGCCGTCGCGGGGATCTTGTTCTACCGGCGGCTGGCCCAGGTACTCGGCAAATACGACCTCGAGCGCGAACCTTTCGAAACCCAGCGCGAAT
>CALKTZ010000951.1 GCA_937997355.1 uncultured Planctomycetales bacterium
TGATGCGTTCAAGGATCAGTATCCTTCGAAGCATCGCTCCGTCTATCTCATGACTCAACGGCTCATCCGTAATCCGTTTCTCGCGACGTTTGACGGCCCCGACACGAATATTTCGACCGAATCTCGCTCACGATCCACCGTGCCGCTCCAGGCGCTCTATCTCCTGAACAATCCGTTCGTCGCGGAGATGGCAAAATCGTATGCGGACCACCTCCTCAAGACGGTCGATGAGCCGGATCGGCGAATCGTGATCGCCCAGGAGACCGCCTGGGGACGCCCTCCAAATTCCAACGAGATGGAGCGTTCCCGCCAATTCCTCAAGGCATACGAGGCGGAACTCACTCAATCAGGCGTGCCGACCGATCAGGTGAGGTCTCGGGCTTGGGGAGGTTTCGCCAAAATCCTCCTGATCAGCAACGAATTCCTTTATATTGATTGACCTGAAGGATTGTGAGGCGCGACGAATTTTGAGCGATGCCGCCTCACACCAATCGAAACCGTTGCTTGCCACCTCATATAAGTTCTCGCGGGCCATGATGAGATTGATGCCGAAGGAGGCCGATCGTGAAACGTCGCGAATTCCTGGGAACGACTCTGACCGGTCTGGGAACCACGCTTGGCCTGCAACGCTCTCTGGCAATGGCGGCAAGCCAGAACGAAGGCGGATTACTCGCCCCCAAACCGACTCATCATACGCCAAAGGCGAAACATCTCATTATCCTGTTCCTGACCGGTGGCTTTTCGCATGTCGACACATTCGACTACAAGCCCGTCCTGAATCGGTCGACCGGGAAATCGGTCCCTTCGTTCGGGCTGAGAGCCGAGGAAACGAAAGACAGACCACTTTTGGGCTCGCCATTTGCGTTCCAGCAACATGGCGAATCGGGCCTGTGGATCAGCGATCTTTTCCCGAACCTGGGATCGGTGGCCGACGAGCTTTGTGTCATCAGGACCATGCACACCGATATCGTCGAGCACTTTCAGGCAGTGCTCGCCATGCATACGGGCTCGGCGACGGTACCGATGCCGAGTATCGGCGCCTGGATGTCTTACGGCCTCGGCACCTTCAATGCCAATCTGCCGTCTTATGTCGTCCTCTGCGAGCATCTTCCTTACGCGGGGTCGCAGGTTTGGTCGAATAGCTTTCTCCCGCCGATCCATCAAGGTGTGAGGATTGTGCCCGGGACGGATCCGATCCCGAACCTCCAGCCCACCACCAGGTCGATCTCCCTGCAAGAGCTGGAGCGAATCATGCTCCGCGATGTGAATGAAAACCATCTTGAGGCCCGGCCGGGTGATTCCGACCTTAAGGCGCGAATTGCCACCTACGAGATTGCCAAGGGGATGATGACCGAAGCCCCGGAGATCTTCGATATCTCCGCTGAACCGACGCATGCTCGTCGACTTTACGGAATAGAAAGCGGAGACCGTCAGTCCTTCGGTTACCAGTGCCTGATTGCTCGACGCCTGGTCGAGCGAGGGGTGCGCGTGGTCGAGTTGATCGACTCCGGCTCCAATAAGAATTGGGATGCTCACGGCGACATGAGCGACCACCGGCCCAAGGCGTTACGCGTTGACCGGGCTATTTCGGGCTTGATCAAGGATCTGCGGCAATCGGGGTTGCTCGATCAAACTCTCATCGCGATCTGTACCGAATTCGGCCGCACCCCCTGGACCGACGGTCCGGCCTCGAAAGGACGCAACCATTACGCGAAGGCATTCAGTTGTATCCTAGTGGGTGCCGGCGTGAGAGGAGGCACCACGCACGGCCAGACTGATGATTTCGGGATCAACATCGCCTCTGATCCGGTTCACGTCCATGATTACCATGCGACGATTCTTCATCTGATGGGAGTCGACCATACGCGACTGGTCTATCGCTATGCCGGGCGAGATTTCCGCCTGACGGACGTTGATGGTAAGGTGATCTCCTCCATCTTAAATTGAGACCAATTTATAGCTTTCGAGCAGAGGCAAATAGGCAACGAAAGACATTTAGACCAGACGGAAAAAATGACAGTCATAGGCACGGTTGATGCGGCTGTTGTCATGGTCATCGAACTCCTGGAGTAACGACCATGAGCAAGCAATTGGTCAGTGACGAGCTGTGGCAATTCATCGAGCCGCTCCTGCCCCCGCGTCGCCGCGCCGCTTTCGATTCCCCGGCCGCAAGCCCTTGGACCGCGTAAGGTGCTCTGCGGGATCATCTTCGTGCTCAAGACCGGGATCCAATGGGATGACCTGCCGGCGGAACTGGGTTTGGGGTACGGCCGGAACTGCAGAGAGACCTTGGCGGCCTGGCAAGAGGCCGGAGTCTGGCAGCGGCCGTGGCCGGCCGCGGCGCCGTCCCAGGAAGGTCCAAGGTGACCGCGCATACGACTCGGAGGGAGCGAGGCGGGATTTGAGACGTCGGGGCATCGAGCCGGTGCTGGCGCGCCGCGACACCGAGCACGGCAGTGGACTGGGCATATACCGCTGGTCCGTGGAGCGGACGTTGTCCTGGGAGCACCAGTTCCGACGTCTATAGATCCGCCAAGATCGATTCCCAGAGATCCAGCTCGCCTGGATGTCGTTGGCCTCGTCCCTCATCTGCCTAAGGCTCTTACTGTAGACAGAAGGCTCATTTCTTCCGTCAGCTCTTTGAAACTCCTCGTCCCCCCCTCGGCCTCGCTGGACAACGAATGGAGCCTGCATACGTTCTGCCGGCGTGCCGGGTGGGACGTCTGGGTGAAGGGACTGAGGGGTGAGGCGCTCCTGGCCGGCAACTGGCCCGAGCTGCACGCCGCCGCCAGGAAGCTGCCCGGGGGGAAGGAGGCCGCGGCGGGGTCTTCGTCGAGCGCCATGTCGAGGGGCGGGGTGAGGCGATCGCCTTCGCGGCCCATCCCGGCAGGCTCCTGGGGGCCGTCGCCGCGATCAAGCGGGTCGCCACCGAGAACGGCAAGACCTGATCGGCGGACATCATGCCGATCTCGCCGGCCATCGACGCCAATCTCCGCCGGTTCGTGGCCGAGGCCGAATGGACCGGAGGGGAACCTCCCCGCGTTGCTGGTGGCGGCCGAGCTCGGCATCGCGCCAAGATGCGGTGTCCGCATCAGTACCCTGGATTCCCCGAGCTATGCACCGCAATGTGAAGGAATAACAACCAATCTGTTGGAACAAATTCCGAGACTATCCGACCATCGCTCGCGATTAAGCATTCAACATACTGCCGAATCGCGCAGTCGGATTCGGGAATGAATGGTATACGATAAGCGGATTGAGGGTAAACATTCCGCACGAATTGGAATGTATCCAAAAAAGGGATGAATGATGACTGAGGACCAGGATGATCCGAAGTTCAAGCATGCGCCTCGTGTGACAGGAGAAAGTAAACCCTCATCAAAGATCACGGAGACCTCGAAAGAGCAGACAAGGGCCAAAAAGCTAACCAGCGTAACTGCGCGAGCTAAGCCGCTCAAATCCCTTGCAGACGACATCCCACAAATCAAAAAGGCGGACGATCACATACAGACCCAAGCGGGTGTGACGAACCATGGGCAGGCGACCGGTGAATCTGCTTCCCGGCTCATCGATGAGCGGATCCGCGATCTGGAAGGGTGGCGAGGAAAGACCCTGGCCCTCATGCGCTCACTGATTCTGGAAGCCGATCCCGAGATGACCGAAGAGTGGAAGTGGATGGGCACCCCGGTCTGGTCGCACAACGGAATTGTGTGTACCGGAGAGACGTATCAAAAGGTTGTGAAACTGACATTCGCCCGGGGGGCCAGCCTCCAGGATCCCGCTCGACTCTTCAATTCAAGCCTGGAAGGCAATACTCGAAGGGCCATCGACCTTCGCGAAGGGGAGATCATCGACGCTGACGCGTTCAAGACGCTCGTGAAGGCTGCGGTAGCTCAAAATGGCTCACGGGTCAAAAAGTTTAAATCCA
>CALKTZ010000952.1 GCA_937997355.1 uncultured Planctomycetales bacterium
TCGATGACTTTCTTGGCTCGCGGAGTTTGGGGCAGCTTCCCCATCGTGACCATTTCCGGCCCGGCCTGAACGATCTTCTCCACCTCGTTGCGGATTTTACGCAAATCGACGTCGAGGTTCCTGAGCACGTTGGCGGCGACCCCGCTCCCTTCCTTGATGAGTCCGAGAAGCAGGTGTTCCGTTCCAACGTACTCGTGATTGAATCGCTGCGCCTCTTGGTTGGCCAGCTGCATTACCTTACGAGCACGATCGGTGAAGCGTTCATACATGCAGCCTACTCCAATCCAACATTCAATCGGTACCCGTCCAGCACCGCGAGGATCATGCCCCAGAGCAATGTCGCCAGATCCGGTGTGACGGGCCGATCCTGATATCCCGAAATCAAACAGGCTCGGAACCCGTCGGCCTCAAATCCGCCGCCGGCCCGAGCCCAGGACGCGTTCAGGGTCGAATCCACCTAGCCTTAATTTTCATTCAGCCGTGCGCAGGCCTGCTCAATTTCCCAACGCCATTTCGATCCGCCATCAGATTCAAGGCACTGGCGAAAGGCTCGTCGAGCCAATCCGGGCTGCTGAGTCCGGACGTAAAGACTGCCCAGTTGCATGAGTGTGTCCGCATCCGACTCGTTCATCGTCAGGATTTGCTCGAGTCGCCGCCGGGCGTCATTCCAGCGTCCCTGGAGATAACATTCCGAGGCTTCTCGAAACAGGCGGTCGATTTCCCGACGATGCCGCTCCGGATGGCAGAAGTAGACCCACCATGCAGTATAAGCAAAGCTCACCAACCAGGCCACGAACGCCAAGGAGGCAAAAAAATTCGACCAGATCGGCGGCAGGGATTCTGTCCAGATGCAACGCGCGACGACAGTCAAATTGAGGGTTGCCGCGAAGAACAACCCGAGGATCATTCCCAGCATCTCCTGGCCCGACCAGATCTGCGGAAGGCCGGGCCAGAACGTCAAAACGACGATCCAAAATCGCTTCGGCACCCTCGACTCCTTCCTGTTGTCCGCCAACGCGGCAAACCTTCACGTTTTAGATTCTAAACCACCCCTATGATCAAATCAAGTTAGCCCGGATCGACGTCCGCCCGCCCAATGACTCTCAACGAGGTGATCCGGCAATAACTTCATCGTATGATCCGGTCCAGAAACTTGCGACTCAGGGCGCGGAGACGTTCTCTCTCATCTCCAGATTTCGGACGAAGTGCGGGCCCTTCGGGATTCAGCGGTTCACCATCGAGCCGGACCGTCAGGTGATCCAGCGTTCCGGTGAGTTGCAGGACAGACAGCTTTTCAACGTTGATATCGATCTCGCGAAGGAAGCGAAGGGCCTTATCCGGAATTCGATTGGTCACGGAATCGATGTGAACCTTGTAATCGAGAGCCCCGGTGAAATCGGCCCAACCGGTGAATTTCACGGGAATCGATCCGAGTTGAAGGGTCGAGGCGTTGGAAGTGATTCGTTGATCCTCGATCGTGAATTGCGATCGGATCGATTCGATTCGATGGCTGGCCGGAAGTTCGGCGACCTTATAAATCGTATCCAGAAAAGAGGAGCCTTCGAGGCTCACGGGTTCGAGACGAAGGAATCCATCTCCACGGAGGGATCGGCTCAAGGTCGCCATGTCGGCCCCTCGGCCTTGCAAGGAGAGCCGCCCGGTCAGCTTTCCATCGAGTTGGCTCCGTTCGCCCGCGAGCGCGGGCATGAAGAAGCGAAGTCCGTGGTGATTCTCGCTCAGGTCGATATCGCAACCGTCAAGCTGAATGTCGAAACTCGGTTCCTTCAAGGTGCGATCGAATTGACCGGTCAATTGGAAAGAACCCCCATTGACGCTGCCATTCACGGCAAGATTTCCAATGGATTTTCCTTCGAGGGTCGCTTCTCCCTCGACGTCCTGAAGTTCGTAGCGAGTTTCATTGACCTGGTCAACAATAACGACCAAACCCCGGTGAATCCCGATCTTCAAGCGATGTGCGCCTGCGAGGCATGTTCCCAACGCACAGCAATCGGATTCCGCATCTGACTTGCCGGGATTCTGTTTGGCGGGTTTGACCAGGTCGGTCAATTCAAGGGTGCCATCCTTGCGGCGCAGGATTCGGAGGGTGGTGTCGTAAACATCGAGCTGTCCCGGTCGGAGATGGCCTCGGAATACTGAGAGCGGGCTCAGGTCGAGGGTCAATTCGCCCGAACGAAGCCAGGGATCATCGATGGCGCCAGGCGCCCCGATTTCGAGGTTAGTGAGGCGCAGACCCCCAAACAGGCAGACGCTCAGCTGATCGACCTTGACCGAGCGGCCCGTGGCCTTTTCGATGGCGCCCGCGAATCGAGCGCGGGCCCAATCCGTCGGAGCTGCCAGCACGATCGCCACCCACAGAAAGGTGGGCAAGAAAAAGAGGCCGATGGGGATGAGCCACCAACGTCGAAACCGACCGCATTTCATGGAAACCCTCCTTGGCCCGAAATCGACCGAGGACGTGGGGTCTTCCTGACCACCTCGACGACATCGTCGGCGAGCGCTCTCTGTTCAATGACCTCTCGCCTGAGTTGTCATTTGCGGACCATACCCCAAGGCGCTCAAGCCGGCAAGCACACTTCCCTTGGCTTTCCTATTCATTTCGTATACAGCGAGGATAATGCAATTATGCATGATGGTGTTTCCTCTTTCAGAAAACACAATTGCCGTTGCTTCGACTCATTCAGATGAGGTTTAGGCAGTCCGCGAATCGCTTCATCGCGGGATTATGATTTGCACTTCGAAATGAGCCGGTGTTGAACAAGGAAGTTGCCAAAACCAGGTGTGGGACACGCCGGGTTCGTTGGCTTATGATGAGTCCGACGCCTTGCGTTTTTCTGGATTCTTTGGGGGAGAGTGGTCATGGCAGCGTCGGGTATTCCGGAGTCGGAGCAGTCTCGGGCCGATCGGGCCGATGCCACGGGCGAAACCCGATTCGAATCTGCCGGCGCGATGAACGTGGAGCGACGCGGAGGGTCGAAAGAAGAGCTTCCACTCGGAGTTGCGGTCGGGAGTGGACAGGCGGGAGGTGGAACCATCACGGCGCGACGGGCCGGCGGTCTTCGCGACATGGCGATGGATGTGGATTTACGTAAAGTGGGTGTTAAAGCCGCATTACAGCATCTTGCAAAGGCGATCAACATCGCCTTTCAAACCGATTTTGGCGAGAACTACTTGGAGACGATGTATCAGGCGGCGATCGTCCGGAGGGGCGAGGTCCACATCATCCATAAGGAATACTTCGGTTTCGGCGACAGTTGGTTCGGCGAGTTCGGCAAGTTGATTCGGTCGATGGAATTGACCCTGGAAGGCCCGGATCCCGTCTCTCCGGAAGGGCGGCAGCGGATCATCGAAAAAGGTCCGGCCTCGATTCGCGGTATCCTGAATCTACTCGGCCGGAAACTCGATCTCGTCGCCGAATATGAAGATCGAGTCCCGGCCTATCTCGAACAGACGCTCGACCGGCTGGAGGCGTCCGGAATCATCGTCGGCTGGAGTCGGAATGACTGGGACATCTGGACGACGAATATCGGCCTCGATATCCGCATCGCCCCCAAGCCGGAATTGCTCGACGAATCGAGTCGCAACCCAACGTCTGAGCAATCGCCGGCCTGATGCGGATCGATCGGTCATTTTGGAGCCGGCGCCGACGGTTTGGCTGCCTGGGATTTTTTCTCTTCGGGCCTGATCGATTTTTGACCTCGCCGTCTCAACTGCTGCTGCATTTTCGCCAGACTCTTGATTGGCGACTCCGGACCCTGCTCAAACTGGCCCACTTGTGACAACTTGGAGCCGACCAGAAGGTCGATGTCGATATAGCCGATCATCATTTCATTGAACGTCTGATCTCCCCAACGAACGAGCTTGCTCGGATCGGGATTACTCGGGTTCGAATCGGAATTATCGAAGTGGG
>CALKTZ010000953.1 GCA_937997355.1 uncultured Planctomycetales bacterium
AAGACCCCCTCCAGTGCACCGACCTGGAGGTCGTCGACTTCGATCCGTCGACGGCCACCGCCTCGCGGTTCCGGGTCCAGTTCAAGGACAACAAGTGGACCATCCCCTCGCACTACAATTACCCGGCCGACGCCAAGGACCGGCTCGCCAAGACGGCCGGCGCGGTCACCGATCTCGTCAAGGACACGATCCGATCGGATAGCGTCGAGGACCAGGAAAAGATGGGGGTGATCGACCCGCTCGACTCCAAGACGTCGAGCCTGATCGGGCGCGGCAAGCGCGTCACCCTCCGCGACGCGACCGAGAAGGTCCTCGCCGACTTCATCATCGGCCACGAGATCAAGGACCGCTCGGGCCAGCGCTATGTCCGCGTCCCCGACCAGAAGCGGGTCTACGGGGTCGTCGTGAAGGCCGACCTCTCCACCCGGTTTGCAGACTGGATCGAGACCAACCTCCTCAAGCTCGACGCCTCCAAGCTCTCCCGCGTCACGTTCGACAACTACAAGGTGAACCCCGACCAGCCGCAGGCCTACCAGCGGGGCGAAGTCCTGACGATCGACCGGAAGGACTCGAACAGCCCCTGGACCCTCCCCGACCTCTCCCCCGGCCAGGAAGTGAATCCGGACAAGACGAAGGCGATGGCCGACGCGCTCGGCGACCTCAAGATCGTGGGCGTCCGGCCCAAGCCAGCCGGCCTCACCCGCGACCTCAAGAAGGCGAATCCGGACGCAAAGGGGATCACGCTCAGCAACGCGACGATCCTCTCCCTGCAAAGCAAGGGCTTCTACATGACCCGGGACGGCCGGCTCCTCTCGAATCAGGGGGATGTCCTGGCATCGACCGACGAGGGGATCGTGTACACCCTGAGATTCGGCGAGGTGGTCGTCGGGACCGGCGATCAGCTCACCGCGGGGACCGCCGACGACGCCCAGAAGAGCGAGTCCGAATCGAAGTCGAAGGACGCCGCCAAGAAGGCGGAAGGCGCGGCGGAAAACCGGTATGTGATGGTCACCGTGGCCTTCGATCCGGAGTTGATCTCCAAGCCAAAGGCCGACGATGCGGACAAGCCGGTCAAGCCGGGGACGATCCCCGACGAGCCCTTCGCCCCCACCCCCGAGGCCCAGAAGGACGCGAAGGAGAAGGCCGAGCGCGACAAGGTGGCGTATGAAACCAAGGTTGCCGATGGCAAGAAGCGAGCCCAGGAGCTGACCGACCGCTTCGCCGACTGGTATTACGTCACGACCGGGGATAGCTTCCGCGCCCTCAACCTCAACCGCGCCGAGCTCGTCCGAGAAAAGAAGCCGGAAGCCCCCGGCGGTGCCGGCGCGAACCCGTTCGGCGGCCTCCCCGGCGCGGGCGGCGGCTTCCCGCATCCGAGCATCTCGCCGGGCTCGCTGCCCCCCGCGGAATAACGCGACGCAGCCAACACCTGAAGATTGCTTAAATCTTGGGAAGGGGCACGGTTGAATTCAGCCGTGTCCCTTCCTTTTTTCATTTCCATTCAGCTCGATGAATGGGGCCTATTTAGCCCCTCGTACCGCAAGGCATGGTATACATGGAAACACTTATTTTAAGGCGGTCTCAAATCCTGAAGCATGCAAGGGACAAATTACAAAGGAAATGGCACCACAGCCAAACAACTGGATGCATGCAAGAGAAATATTATTCGGGTTGTTGCGAAGAATATTAGTTGTGACTGTAATTCGACAAATCAAAGCATCTTCTGGGAAGATGGTAGATTGCTCCAGAAAGGTATGAAAACAACCATGACCTGGGTTAATGATTTCTTCAAGAAATTGGATAGTGGCCTTGGTTTACTAGCCTTAGCGATCTTTTTCTCAACAGTAAATAAATTATATGATTCCATGGACAATAGATTGCGAACTGCGGATGTTCGTACAAATGAAATCCATGAAATTGAAACCGAGATAGAACTTCGCCTATGGTATTACGCCCAAGGCATTAACGCTTTAATCGATACAAAACCAGTTCTGTCACCTACGCAAGCTCGCAAACAACTGTCTGAACTCCTCGAAGCTACAGAAAACCCCAAGAAATTAGGGATACCGGAGCTAGAGAAATACAACCTCTCAGTATTGTTCACAAAACTTGCATCATTTTATGATATAAAATTAAACGAATCTCAAAAAAATCTACATGACGATTTAATAAGAGACAGACATGGTTGGCGAAATATAGAATATGAGATCAAAAAGTTAAACAAGTATCCTGAAGACAAACTAGGCGACATGCCAATGACTCTCATCGAATTCCAAAGAAGGGAGATCAGCAGAGCAAATCCGTTCAAGAATTGGATCATCCGCAAGCCAATTGAATCCTTCGAACATTCTCCAATAAGCAAGATGTTGTACATTTCATTATTATGCAATTTTATTTTGATTCTTGTTGCTATCTTCTTGCTTGTAACCATCTTGAGAAGGACCAGGCCAACCGTATTCCCAGCTGAAGGAAATTCTAAGAGAGAAAATCCTTCTCCTTTACCGATTGAAATTAGTTCGACGATTAAGATGGACAAGACAGAAACCGAAATCATTGAGCCCTGTAGCCATGCTGACGGTTATAGCGAGAAACACTTACGGAGGTGACGAATGCCCCGGAAATTGCATCGCGAACCCCTTACGCATCAACGGATTGCGCATTTTTTAAAATTATCGTTATCAGCATCCTCCACACCCCCAATGCTGATGATCTCGCTGGTCGTCTGGTTTGCACTGGCATTCGACCAAGGGCTCGCGAATCGCGCGAGGGGGGCTCAGCCGAGCAGCAAAACCCAGCAAACGGCCGATCGGGCGAACGAACCGCCGAGAAGGCCGATCGCACCGCCGCGAAACCGTTCGACCATGGCCGGGGCATCGACCGCCTCGGCTATTCCCCCGACGGGAAGGTGCTGGCCACGACTTCGTTCATGCTCGTCAATCTCTGGGACGCGAAGAGCGGCAAGAAGCTGAGCCAGAACAACTCGTTCGGATTCGAATATGCCCCGCCATTCTCGCCGGACGGGAAGATCCTGGCCACCCTGGACGTCCGCCCCGATCCTTCGAGCAACGGGCAGAAAAGGATGTGCGTCGTCCAGTGGGATACGGCGACCGGCCGCGAACTGCGGCGATCCAAGGCCCTCGAAGGTCGATACTTCAACTTGACCTACTCCCCCGATGGGAGCATGCTCGCCGCGAATCAGATCACGAACGAAAGGACGGTCGCGATCTTCGACGCCGCGACCCTCGCGGTTCGCACCACCATCCAACCCGAGTTCACGGGCAACTGGGCTCCCATGCTCACGTTTACGCGCGACGGCAAGTCGCTCATCTTCATGGAGAACCCGGCGAGGCTCCCCCAGGGCAACATCAAGCGTTCGACCGGCTTGATTACCATCTCGAGGATCGATGACGGAGATACCCCTCGGATCATCCGGGCGCCGGGCCTCATCTCCTCCTATGATCCGGCCCTGTCGCCCGACGGCACGCTCCTGGCCGTCGTGCTCATCGACGGGACGGTCGGCGTCGTCTCCTTGAAGACCAGCCGGCCGCTCCATCGCCTCGACGGGGGTTACGAGGCTGACCGCGTGCGACTGGTATTCTCACCGGACGGCCGGAAACTGGTGACCGGCGGGAAGTTGAAGCAAGGCAAGACGTCGAAGTCCTCACCCAAGGCCGATCCGATCCCGGCCCCGATCCAGGTCTGGGACATGTCGACCGGCCGGAAAACCTTGCAGATTCCGAATCGACCGAAAGTTCGAGACACTCGCGGGATTACGGGCCTGAGCATCTCGCCCGACGGCAAGACCCTCGCCTCCTCAACCGATGAGACAATCGTCCGCTTCTGGGACCTGGCGCGGGGAGAACCGACCTCCCCAGGCGACCCGGGCCGAACTCCATAATTCCATACGCCTCCTGAATTTTCGCACGGGCTTCAACCCCGGCGGGCATTTCGAGATCGAACACGAGGATCGAAGGGGCCGCGGCGA
>CALKTZ010000954.1 GCA_937997355.1 uncultured Planctomycetales bacterium
GCCTGGCTTCGAACTTCTTGCGCCTTGTGATGTCGTGGAAGACGACCACGCCGCCGTTGATCTCCCCCCCCTCGCCGCGCAGGGGGCGGCCGTTGATCATGATCCAAGACCCGTCGCGGATGCTGGGATAGGCGATGAACATCTCGACCTGATCGATCGTCTCGCCGCGGCTGGCCCGCACCAGGGGCAGGTCGTCGGCCGGGAATGGGGTGGCCCGATCGGGGAGATAAATCCGATACAGCCTGGCCCATTCCTCGGGGGGGAGGTCGACGCGACCTCGCCCCAGCATCCGCTCCGCGGCCGGGTTGAAGAGGAGGAAGTTCGCCTCGCGGTCGGCCACCACGACCCCGTCCCCCATGCAGTCGAAGATCGACTGCAAGATTCGGGTCTGTTCGCGGAGTGCCCCTTCGGAACGCGCGAGCTCGGCCGCCTGCTTCCCCAAGTCCAGATTGAGCCTTTGGATTTCCTGGAACTGCCTCAGCCCGATGATCGCCCTCGCGGTGTGACTGGCGAGGGTTTCCAGAGGGCGCAGGTCGACCGTGCCGGGGTCGAGAATCCGGTGCGAGGCGACTTGCAAGGTGCCGAGGATCTCCTCTCCCGTCAGGGGGAGGACGATCTGGCCGCGGATGCCGATCAGGGAAATCGCGGTCGGGTCGCATCGCGAATCCCTGGTGGAGTCGGTGATGACGACCGTGTGCCCCTCGCGGACGACGATCGCCAGGATGTCGTCGCCGTCGAGCGAGCGGACGGTCGCCGGTTCCCAGCCGGGGATTCCTCCGCCGGCGCGGACCCCGCGGATCACGCCGGCATCGCGGTCGACGAGCGAGAGCATCGCCAGCTCATAGCCGAGCTGGGTGCAGAACTTCAGGATGGAGTCGAAGGTGTTCTCAATGTTCTGGACGTCGAGCCGGGAGGTCGAGATGCGGAACAGGCCGTCGAGCAGGTCGCGGAGCGCCTCCAGGTCGCGGGTCCGCTCGGAGATCCGCCGTTCGAGCGTGCCGTACGACTGCGAAAGCTCCTCGGTCATCCGGTTGAACGACGAGGCCAGGACCCCCAGCTCGTCGCTCGACTCGACCTCGATCCTGGCCCCGAGATTCCCCTCGGCCACGGCGGCTGCCTGCTCGGCGAGCCGGCGGATCGGCCGGGTGAATTGCCGGGCGATGACGTAGGAGGCCGCCACCCCCAGCCCGAGGGTCAGCGCGCCGATCGCCACCAGCAGGCGGCGGAGCAAGGTGACGGGACGATACGCCTCGTCCATCTTGGCCGTCAGCCCCCAGCCACTCTTCCCGACCGGCCGGTAGGCGACGAGCACCTCCTTGTTCCGGTAGTCGTTCGACAGCATGTAGCCGAATTTCCCCTCGATGGCCCGCGACATGTCGAGCGTCTGGCTGAGGGGGATCTCGTGCAATGTCTGGGCGAACCGCGGGGGGAGCAGGAATCGGATCGTCTCGCCCGACCGGATCCCCACGATGACCTCGCCGGTCAACCCGAGATCCTGGGAATTGGAGAGGAAGGAGGCGATGTTTCCGAAGTCGACGACGATCAGCACCCGCCCCAGGTTCCTCCCGTCGGACGATCGAGATTTCGCGGCGAACAACGCGCCGAAGGTTTCGCCGATGTGGATCGGCGGCCCTTGGGGGCCGAGCGATTCGGCATATTTCGTCGACGGCACCGGGCGGCTGTTCACCGCCCCGGCGGCCAGCGTGAAGGACGCCGGATCGTCCTCGATTTGCCGGAACTTGTCGATCACCGTCTGAGGGCCGTTCGAGATCACGATCTTCCGGTCGGGAGTTTCGACCCAGGCCGCGAGGGTGCCGGGGATGCTGCTCCTCGCGTCGCTCAGGCTCCGTTCCGCCTCGGCCAGAGTGTTCTCGGGGGCCTTGCCATGGTCGACGAGCTGGATCAGCAATTGCTGGATACGCGCGCGGCTGGCGAAGAGGACGACGCGCTCCTCGTGCTGCCGCAGGCCCGAGAGGAGCATGTCCTGCCGGTCGGCCGCCACCAGCGAGAGCCTCGCGTGGACCTGATCGCGCACGATCTCGCTGATGAAGTAGTAGCCGACCCCGATCAACATCCCCGCCGTCATCGCCACCAGGATGCCGACGAACGTCGCGAGCTTCAGGACGATCGAAGTTCGCGGGGGATCGGGAGCCCAGGGGGCCGGGCTGGGGGTCGATACGATCGTCCCCCGCTCGACGACGAGGTTCGCCTCGGGATTCGACATCGGCGCTTCACTCATGGGGGCGTCCGGAGAATTCGGTCCAACGCTCCCATTCATTGTTCTCAACCCGACGGCGATTGACCAGCGAGGAGTTTCGGTCCGATGCGCCTTTCGAGAGGAGTGATCGGATCAACCCCTTCGGATCTTCGGCCACCCCACCCTGCCACGTCAGGCCAGCAATTCCTTGATGACGCGGGCGGGTTCGACGCCGGTGAGCTTCTGGTCGAGCCCCTGGTAGCGGTAGGTGAACCGCGAGTGGTCGAAGCCGAGGAGCTGCAACACCGTGGCGTGGAAGTCCCGGATGTGGACGGGGTCCTTGACGATGTTGTAGCTGAAATCGTCGGTCTCGCCGTAGACCGTCCCCGGCCTCGATCCGCCCCCGGCCATCCACATGGTGAAGCAGCGGGGGTGATGGTCCCGGCCGTAATTGTCGTGGGAGAGCCCCCCCTGGGAGTAGATCGTGCGGCCGAATTCTCCTCCCCAGATGATGAGGGTCTCGTCGAACAGGCCGCGAGCCTTCAGATCCTGGACGAGCCCGTAGCAGGCGCGGTCGACATCCTTGCACTGGCTGGGGAGCCGGCCGCCGACGTTCGAATGATTGTCCCAGTTGTTGTGGTAGATCTGCACGAAGCGGACCCCGCGCTCGACCATCCGGCGGGCCAGCAAGGCCGAGTGAGCGAAGGTCCCCGGCTTTTTGGCCTCCTCGCCGTAGAGGTTGTACGTGGAAGCGGGCTCGCCGGCCACATTGGTCAGATCGGGCACGCTCGACTGCATCCGGTAGGCAAGCTCGTACTGCTCGATCCGGGTGTGGGTCTCGGGATCGCCGACGATCTTGTAGTTCAGCTCGTTGAGGGACTTGAGCCCGTCCAGCGTGTTGCGGCGGATTTCACTCGACACCCCGTTGGGATTGTTGATGAAGAGGATCGGGTCTCCCCCGCTGCGGAACGAGACCCCCGCATGCTCGCCCGGGAGATAGCCGGCCGACCAGAGCCGCGCCGAGATCGCCTGGAGCTGTTCGGTGTTGGACGGCCGCGCGACCAGGACGACGAAGGTGGGGAGGTTGCTGTAGAGCGAGCCGAGGCCGTAGGAGGTCCAGGCTCCCAGGCAGGGGCGGCCGGTGATTTGGTTGCCGGTCTGCATGTAGGAGATGGCCGGCTCGTGGTTGATGGCCTCGGTGTGCATGCTCCGGATGAAGCACATGTCGTCGACCATCTTCGCGGTGTTCGGCAGGAGCTCCGAGACCCACATCCCGGACTTGCCATGCTGCTCGAACTTGTACTTCGATGGCGCGATCGGGAATCGCTTCTGCCCCGAGGTCATCGTGGTGAGCCGCTGGCCGTTGCGGATCGATTCCGGCAAATCCTTGTCGTACCACTCCTTCATCTTCGGCTTGTAGTCGTAGAGGTCCATCTGCGACGGGCCGCCGACCATGTGCAGATAGATGACGTGCTTGGCCTTGGCCGGGAAGTGCGAGAGGCCGGGGAGATTCTTGAACCCGGCCGGCGAGGGGACCGCCGCTTCGAGCCCTCCGCCGCGGGCCGCCGGCGCCAGCCCGTCCTGGCCGAGCAGGGCCGCGAGCGCCGCCCATCCCACCGCGTTGGCCCCCCGGCTCAGGAACTGTCGGCGAGACTCGTAACGGATGTATTCGTGGAAAGGATGGGTGCTCATCGTTCCGCCTTTGTGCGAGTGCCCAGGAAGTCCCTTGCGTGATTCGTCGCCGATCAATTATTTGTTCAAGACCTCATCGAGGTTCATGAGCTCGTTCGCCAGCATGGTCCAGGCGGCGAGAGTTGAAGCATCAACCTTGGGGTCGATCCTGGATTCCCCGACGCCGAGCAGCTTGGCCGCGTCCTCCGGATGCGACCGATATGCGCCGAGGAGTTGCGTGAACGATCGCTGGACGATTGCCATCTCTTCGGGGCGGAGCGACCGGGCCAGGAGCCGACGCGCCATCGCGTTGGCCCGCCCCTCGAAGTCGTTCGCGTCGAGCGAGGAGGTTTGCTTGAGGGTCAGCTGGGCGAGGGACCTGGCGGCCTCGACGAACTGGGGGTCGTTCAGGGTGACGAGCGCCTGGAGCGGCGTGTTGGTGCGCTCGCGGCGGACCGTGCAAACCTCCCGGCTGGGGGCGTTGAAGATTTCGAGAGAAGCCGGCGGGGCGGCGCGTTTCCAGAAGGTGTAGAGGCTCCGCCGATAGAGGGCGTCGCCGGAATCCTGCTTGTAGAAATGGGTGTTGCTCTCGGGCATGGCCACCGCCTCCCAGACCCCTTCCGGCTGGTAGGGGCGCACGCTGGGGCCGCCGAGCTTATTCGAAAGAATTCCGCCCACCGCGAGGGCGTAGTCGCGGATCACCTCGGCATCCATGCGGAACCTGGGGCCGCGCGAGAGGAGGCGATTCTGGAGGTCCTTTTCGATCTTCTCGGGGGTCGTCGCGGCCGACTGGCGATAGGTCGCCGAGGTCACGATCAGCTTGAACAGCCGCTTGACGTCCCACCCGGATTCCCGGAAGTCGACGGCGAGCCAGTCGAGCAATTCCGGATGCGACGGGAGCTCGCCGGTGGTGCCGAAGTCCCCCGACGATCGGACGATCCCGGTGCCGAACACTTCCTGCCAGAAGCGGTTGACGGTCACTCGCGAGGTCAGCGGATTTTCGGGGAGGAGCATCCAGCGGGCGAGGCCCAGGCGATTGCGCGGCAGGTCGGCGGGCATCGGCGGCAAGGCCCCCGGGGTGTCGGGCTTCACGGCATCGCGCCGCTTGTCGTAGTCACCTCGTTGGAGGACATGGGCCATCGCCGGCTCCATCCGTTCCTGCGAGACGTGGGCGATCGTCCCGCGCGACTTGATCGCCGCCATCTCCTGATCGAGCGACTCGCGGCGTCCCCGCGACTCCTTCAGGACGGGATCGATCGTCGCGAGCCACCAGTTGAAGACCCCGTCGGTCTCGGCCTTCTCGCGCTTGTCCTTGGCCTTGCGGACCAGTTCGGCCGCCCTGGCGGCTCCCGAGAGCCGCTCGACCTCGTCCGCCTTCAGGGCCCGGCCGTAGATGCGCAGGTCGTGCAGGCCGATCGCGTCGAGCCTGGCTCCGACCTTACGCTGGCCGACCTTGAGCGGGACCTCGGTGCGGATCGAGTTCTTCAAGGTATCGGCGTGAACCCCGACCGCCTGGGGATGGCCGTTGATGTAGATCCGGACGCCCGACGCCTTCGACGAGCCGTCGTAAGTGACAAAAACATGGGTCCAGACGTTCCGCGCCAGCGGGGGGCCGGTGCAGAGGACCTTGAGTCCGTCGGTCGGCCACTTATGGGCCAGATGGATCCCGACCCTCGACTCTTCGAGCCAGAGCTCCCAGCCGCGGGTGCCGCCGGGCTGGCTGTCGTCGATTCGTCCGAAGATCGAGCCCGTCGCGCGATCCCTGTTCAGCTTGATCCAGGCCCCGAACGAGAAGGGCTGGTCGCGCTCGAAGTCGGCGGCGTCGGCAATCTCGAGGTTCGGGCCGTCCCCGCGGGCGCGTTCGTTTTCGGACCTGGTCGGGTCGCCGGCCAGGGAAGGCGCCATGCGGTCGCGGAGCTTCAGTCCGGCGGCGGGCGAAAGTTCCGCCAGCTTGTTGGGATTGTCGGTGTAGGCGGCAAGCCAGCCCTCGAAATCTCCCCTGGCTTCCTGGGCTCGGTTGGCGATCTTGGCCTGAATGTCGCTCAGCTCGGTTTGCAAGGTCATCCAGCGATCGCGATCCGCCGGCGCGGGGACGGCGATGATCGGAGGCGTATCGCGGATGTTCCCGTCCATCGTGTTCTGCGTGGTGTTGTTGAAGAAGGCGGCGAGCTCGTAGAAGTCGGTCTGCGGGATCGGGTCGAACTTGTGGTCGTGGCAGACCGCGCATCCCGTCGTGAGCCCGAGCCAAACCTGCGAGGCGGTCTCGGTCCGGTCCCGGGTGTAGAGGACCGCGAACTCCTCGGGGATGACTCCCCCTTCGTTGGTCGTCATGTTGCAGCGATTGAAGCCCGACGCGATCTGCTGTTCCATCGTGCGGTTCGGCAGGAGGTCGCCGGCAAGTTGCTCGATCGTGAACTGGTCGAATCGGAGGTTCCGGTTGAAGGCGCCGATGACCCAATCGCGGTAGCTCCACATCTCGCGGAAGTTGTCGAAGTGGTAGCCGTGGGTATCGGCATAGCGGGCGGCGTCGAGCCAGAACTTGGCCCGATGTTCGCCCCACTTCGGCGACTTGAGGAGCCGGTCGACGTACGCCTCATAAGCCTCGGGCGCGGTGTCGGCCACGAACCGATCGACCTCGGCGGGGTCGGGCGGGAGCCCCGTGAGATCCAGGCTGAGCCGCCGTGCCAGGGTCCGGCGATCGGCCTCGGGGGCGGGGTGCAATCCTTTCTCTTCCAATTTCGCCAGCACGAACTGATCGATCGGATTTCGTACCCAGGACTGGTCCTGGACCCTGGGGAGCGACGGGCGCTTCGGGGTGATGAACGACCAGTGCGGCTGATACTCGGCCCCCTGGTCGATCCACTTGCGGAGGATCTCCTTCTGCTCGGCGGTCAGGGTCTTGCCCGACTTCGGCGGTGGCATCAGCTCCTTGGGATTGTCGGTTGCGATCCGGGCGATCAGCTCGCTCTCCTCGGGGGCCTTGGGCTGAATGGCGCCGGAATCGACCGCGGCCTTCCGCTGATCGAGCCGCAGGTCGGCCTTGCGGGCCGCGCTATCGGGGCCGTGGCAGGCGAAGCAGTTCTCGGCGAGGATCGGCCGGATGTCTCGATTGTATTCGAGATCGTCTCCCCCCCGCGCGAGGCTCGATCCGGCGAGCAGGATTATGACCGGCAACCCGATCGCCCGGAGATTCCTCCGAGTGTGTGAAAAACCCGAAGTCGGTTGGGCCGTTGTCGAACGAGCCGAATCGTGCGGCAGGTGCATGATCGTTTCCTGGGACGAGGCCACGGAGTGCAAGGGTACGCCCGCGACGGAGCGTGCGTCAGGTGGGGCGGCCGGAAACTGCGGGGGTCCTGGCGAGACCTTTGCTGGGGGCTCCGATCGTGGCGGAACGCCCCCGACTCACGTTCTATTTTAGCTCCGATGGGGCTCGGGGGACAGCCCTCGTCGTCAATTCGAAGCCGGGTTGATCAGGTAAACGCCGTGATAGGGGGTCGTATGATACCCCCCCCAGGCACGTTCCCGCTCGTTCAGCAAATCGCCGGAGACGCCGCAATCCTCGGGCTCGATGCAGCGAAGCTCGATGAGCCCGTTCCGGTGCAACAGCCTCAGATCTTCCGCGGCCTGGGCAACATCCGGGAAAATCTCGTCCACCCGGGCACCCCGGGGCCAGAGGGGCCGGAGTTTGGCGAGCCCGGCGTCCATGAACGGCTCTCTGGCCTCCACTTCGTAACCATTGGGGTGCTTGAAGATAGGATTTGCACCGGCCTCTCCCGCGGGGCAAGCTTCCAGGCAAGAGGCCACGCGGAGCTTGCCAAGCTCGTCGAGGCTGGACGGGGTCGGTTGGAACGGGGCCGGGGTGAGGATGGGGGAGTGCAACTGCCGGTAACAGAGCAGGTCGATGGTGTCCTCCACGGAACGCCCCGTGATCTGTTCGATCGCGAGCTTGGGCGAGAGGTCCTCGGGGACCCGCCCCGAGCTTCGGTTGAAATCGGCGTCGGCCACGTATTCGAGGCGATGGAGCCCGGCCAGGGCCAGGAATTCGCTCCGCCAGTACGGCTGGTTGTACTCGGCCAGGAATTCATGGCCGACCCAGGTGATGTTCCCTTCGCGGACGAAACGGAACTCGTTGGCCATCAACCGGGAATAGGGGTGTTCGGGTCCCTCCAGGGCCGAGGCCATCGTGCCGGCGACCTCCTGCGCGAACCGGGCTCGCGCGTGGAGCCCCGGAAGGCCGGCGGTCTGGGCGAGCAGGAATTCCCGGACGAGCCCCCGAATATTCCAGCCCGGCCGGCTGTTGTAGTTCAGGTAGAGCAATCCCCCTCGGCGAAGCCGACGCGCCACCAGTTCCAGGAACGCTTCGCGAACGTTCGGCGGAATCCACGAGAAGACACCGTGAGCGAGGATGATGTCGAACTCCCCCTCCAGCCGTTCGTTCGCCGAGGTGAAATCGGCATGGAGGAACTCCAGGTTGGAGAGCCCAAGTTCCCGCCGTCGCAATTCCGCAATCTCGATTTGGCTGAGGGCTCCGTCCACCCCGACGAACGAACCCTGCCTCCGATAGTAGGCCATCGGCAGCACGTTCGCGCCGTTGCCGCAGCCGAGTTCCAGCACGCGGTAGGGAGAATTGAGCGCGATCCGAGGCCCCCCGTGCAGCAGCGACACCAGCGCAAGCTGCTCGGGCGAGGTCCACTCGACCGGATAGCAGCAATACGGGAGCTCGTCGTAGGGGTTGGATGGATCGGTCATGAGTGATCGCGACGTTTCATCGATTCCCCTGCCCGACTCAACGCCACCCGGCGGGATTGATGAATCTGCGGATCCAGCCGATGGAATTCCCATTTTTAACCCAGCGCTCGCTCGAAAAGTCCGGATGCGCCTTGATGAACAACGGCTCGAGCGCCCTGGCCACCGCATCATAGGGGGCCAGGCTTTGATCCGGCCGATGCTGATCTCCCTCCACCGGCTGAGGGCCGGCGATCAACAAGCTGGCGTGCTTGCGCGGCTCGATGACGACGTCGGGCTCCTTGGCAAGCTCGGCCAGGGATGCCTGGATCTCGGGCCGGGATGTAAACTCAGGGCCGATCAGCGTAAGCCAGTTGACGGACTTGATCCCGTCCTTCATGAGCGGCAGAGTTTTGGTGATTTCCTCCACCTCGACTCCCCAGAAGCGGCGGGCTTGCGCATAGATGATGTCGAGCGAACCGCTCTCGGTCCAGGGATCA
>CALKTZ010000955.1 GCA_937997355.1 uncultured Planctomycetales bacterium
CGCAACATCGCGTAAGCGGCGACGAGGTCCTCGAGCGTCGCGTGGACGCTCGCGGCCGCCTCGCCGCTGTCGGGGATCACGACGAGGTGATACTCCGGCTCACTCGCCGAGGATTCGCCTGACGTCGATTCTGGGGATGTGCTCATCGAAGCTCCCGGGCTCGATCTGGCGGAAGGGTTGGTGGGAATCGGAGAGGAGCTGCCGGCCGATCGCGAGGACGTCCACGGTCGGCCTGGTCGCGCCGACCGGCCAGCTGGCCCGCGGCGCGAGGTCCCCGGGCGTCGCGGAGCAGCCCCAGCGCCCCGCCGTCCCGTCGATCCCGAAGAGCACCACCTCGATCGTCGCGGAACCCTCCGCGCTCGGATCGAGGAGCGGGAGCGGCTGCCAGGTCGTCTGCCAGTATGTCGACCGCGCCCGGTCGATCGCCGAGACCGCGCGGAGGCGGTCGAAGAGCCCCTCCCAGTATTCGCGACCCACGATCAGGACCAGCCTGGACCAGTCCTCGTCGTGGGGCCGGATCGGCATCCCGCGGAAGATCGGGGACTTGGCGCGGAAGAATTTCGGCCTGGAGGCCGCCATGAAGCCGGAGCGTTCCCAGTAATCGGCGATCGGGTCGACGTCGAGGTTCCCCGCGCAGAAGAGGAGCCCGGGGTTCAGGAAGACGTGATCGGCCGCCAGCCCCGAGAGCGGCCGGAATTCGGCCCCGGGGCGCGGGGCCCCGCCGGCCGCGCGACCGAGCGCGACCGCCCCTTCCCTGGATGGCAAGCTCATCCGGCGGCCTCCGATGCGACCGCCGGCGCAGCGGCGGCCTTGGCACGCCGGCGCGCCTCGGCGGCGTCCTGCAATTTCTTCCTCCGGGCCGCGCGGCGGCAGTCCTCGCAGTGGCGCATCCCGAGGTGCTCGGCGGGGTTGATCGCGATCGGCTCGCCGCATCGGCTGCAGAAGTCGCGGATCAGGAGCGTCCCGGGGACCTGGCTGCCGGGCTCGCCCGCGTGGGGGATCTCCTCAAGCGCCAGCGGCCCGACGGGCATGCCCAGCTCCCGCAGGATCGCCCGCACCTGCCAGGGATGCCATTCCTCCTGTCCGAGCCCATTCAGGGCTTCCCGGATTGCTTCGTTCGTCGGGGATGCCATCGGCGTAAGCCTCCAATCCGATGAGTAGGCAGAAGAGGGCGTCGGCCATGTTGTCGGCGCCCGTCTGCTCGTAGGTTTCCGGGTCGAGGGCGCAGCCGAACATTTCATTGGCCGCGCGGATCACGTCTTCCTTGTTGCTGTTGCCGCGGCCGGTCGCCCGCTTCTTGATCGCGGCGATGTCGATCCCCTCGCAGGGGACGTCCCGCTCCTCGGCCCAGGTGCAGATCGTCGCCATGTAGCCGACCAGCGGCTCGGCGGCGTTGAGGGCCCGCGCGACGATCGCGCCGGCGTTCCTGCCGCCGGGGGGCATCTTCGGGGTGTTGCGGATCCGCTCCAGCACGATCAGGTCCGGGTCGACCTGGGCCAGGAAGGCGCGGAGCTTGACGAACTTGATCGCCCCGGAGTCCCCCAGGTCGTGGGCCGACAGGTCCCACTGGCCGTAGTGGACGGTCAGCCTGGCCGGGTCGATCGGCTGCCCGGGCATGACGTGGGCGTAGGCGATCCCGGTCCGGGTGCCGGGGTCGATGCCCAGGAACGTCTTGAACTTGGGGGCCGGGCGGACCAGGTAGTCCGCGAAGACCCTGGGGTCCCGGTAGAGCTTGAGGCGGGCCAATCAATCCTCGATGCGCTCGCGCATCGCCTCCAGCAGGTGGTGCGTGCAGATGCAGTCGTAATCCGCCGAGTGGGCATTGGCCGGGTCGAGATTATGCTTCTCGACCAGGCCGTAGGCGGGGACGCAGTAATTGTCGAGCGACCACTTCACCCCCTTGCGTCGCGCGTCGGCGAGCTTGTGCCACCAGTGCTTCCGGTCGCACGACCCGGCCATCGGCGGCGTCCATTGCAGCTGATTGCACTTCTCGAGCAGCCCGGTGTCGACCAGGAGCTCGCAGTTGATGGCGTAGGGGTTGCCGGTCTTGCGGAAATAACGCTCGAGCAGGGGCCGGTCGAAGGCGAAGCCGTTGTGCGCCACCAGCGCGTAGTCCGAGCCGGCCGCGTCCTCGATCAGGTCGCGGTACTCCCGGAGCGTGGCGACCGGCTCGCTGCCACGCTCGCGGACCCGGGCCCAGTCGGTGTGGTACGGCTTCCCCTTGGCGGCCATGTCGCGGCGGACCTTGTCGAGGGCGCCGCGATATTCGGACTCGGGCACGGCGGCCGCGCCGAGGGTCCAGTCCAGGACGACGGCCCCGGCCTCGACGAGCTTCCGGTCCCGGACGATCGCGTACCCGAGCTCGGCGATGAAGGTCGACGGGCTGTCGATCTGCAGGCCCGTCGTCTCCGTGTCGAACACGAGGTAATTGTCCGGGAACCCGTTCAGGAATTGAGCAGCCGCCGAATACCAGTTAGCCATCGACCCCTCCGCGGGCGCGGCGCCGGCTGCACGCGCATGAACTCCATGTCCCGGACCGTCCGCTCCAGCGCGTTCAGGCCGGAGGCGTCGGGGGGCGCGTCGTCGGCGACCGCCTCCCGGACCGCGCGGTAGTAGAACTGGGTGAAGACGAGCCCGAGCCGCGCCAGCATCGCGTAGCGCGCCGCGGGCGGGCAGTCGAAGAAGCCGGCCGAGGCCAGGCCGTCGTGGGCCCGGGGCGTGTCCGGATGCTCGAAGGTCTGGAGCCCGTGGACGAACTTGAGCGCGGCGTCCTTGAGGTCCTGCTCGGCGACGCCGGACTCCTTCATCCACTCCGCGAAGTCCGGCTCCCAGTATTCGGGCCGGAGGACGTTGATCGCGCAGTTCGTAATCGAGTCGAAGATCCAGGCGACGTCGCGATTCGGCGAATAGAAGCGGTGGTCGCCGCCCGCGGGGCGCTGCTGGTAGAGATTGTGCGTTTCCAAACTTGCGTTCCTTTCTCGGGGCGGAGATGCCCCTCCCCCCAGGCTCGGGGAGACACGCGATTTGCCGCAAGTCGGGATGCTCGCTTAACGTGTTGCCGTGGCGTGGACGAATGCCGGCCCCTGGTGGTGAGTGCCGTGGAGAGATTCTGGACCGTCGACGATCTGGCCGAGCGGTGGGGCTTCGAGGCGACCAAGGTCTGGCGGGTCGTGAAGGAGCTCGGGGTCCCCTTCGTCTCGTTCGACAAGCCGGGGAAGGGCCTCGACACGAAGGGGCCGAAGCAGCTCCGGTTCCGGCCGGGCGCGGTCATGCGCTGGGAGGAGGAGCGGGAACGGGTCGCGGCCCCCGCGGCCCCGCCGAAGGCGCCTTCGGCGGGGCCGGTAAAAGGAAACGCCAGGCGGCGACAGTTCGCACAACTCGGCTGGGACGGCGTCGATCGTTGAGGACTGATTTCCGGGAATCACATTGCCCGATTCCGCGGCGGCAGTTTCTTGATGGCCTCCGCCTCCCGAAGCCTGTTGTTGATATCCGCGGCTTCCTGCGCCAGACGCTCGATCGCCGGGAGGTCGTAATACTTCGCCAGCGTCGCCGGATTGTTCCCGACGAGCTTGGCGACGTTGGCGTAACTTGCCCCATTTGCGAGGGCGTCGGTGCAGTAAGTACGGCGGAGGTCGTACGCCGTGATCTTGCGCAGGCCGGCCTGCCGCAGACTGTTGCGCCAGCTGGCGAGCCGATTCGAGATATAGCCCGAGCACCACGGGCCGTTTTCGCGATTGAAGATGTGCGAGAATTCGTTGCCGTCGGCGGCATTCTTCCTCCGCAAGTAATGGAAGATGCGGCGGCACGTTTCGGGCAGGAAGATGATCCTGGGCTGCCCGGTGGCGTAACCCGTTTTGTGGCGGTCGGCGGGCAGGACGATGCGCGTCATGCCCTCGTCGAGATCAGTCCATAGGGCACCGCACAGTTCGCCCGGGCGGCATCCGGTCAATCTCGCGACCCGGAGGAGCAGGAGCAGGTTCCGGGTCGATACGCGATAGACGATCCGCCCGCGTGTGGCCCCGGCGATTAGGCGGAGGAACCGCCGCAGCTCCGCGACGGCGCGGTATGGTTTCTTCTCGTGAACCAGATTGTAACTGTAGCCCGCAAAAGGATTTGTGCTTATCAATCGAGCCACCTTTCGTTCGGGATCGGGCTTGGCCGCCCAGTTCAACATCGCGGACACATTGCGGATCGCCAGCTGGGTGGTCGCCGGCGCGTACTCATTGCCCTCGAGCCACACCCTGAACCTCTCGAGATGCAGCACGTCGAGCCGGGTGGCCGGCAAATCGCCGTGATTATTCAATTCGCAGAAGTAACGCGTATGTCGCTGCTGGATGACATATGTACCCTTCGCGACTTTCTTGTTGGCGAGCTTCCTGACCATCGCCTGGAGGTAGAGTTGCCGGACCTCCTCGACCGTGAGTTCGAAATCGACGCCCGGCGTCGACGATCCATGCATGAGAGTATGTGCCCACCGCCAGGCACCGGCCTCGTCGGATTTGGCGATCGTACGCGGCGCGTAATAGCTCCGCCCCGCGAGCCGATATCTCCAACATTCTCGTGGTTTGAACCAGCGCGGTTTTGATAATCGCGGCATTTCGGGGGTCTCCTGGGAAATGGATACGTGTCGGATCTTCCCGAGGCTAGAGGCACCCGCGCATTTGTCGCAATCGCAATAACCATGCGGACTAAGCACAATCGATTTTTCCGCCACAGGAAACTTGACGTAACCTGTAGATTTTCCTTCTCGCCGCGCAACCGGAATCGTTACAATTCGGATCTGTCAGCTCTCCTTGATAAAGCACCGAAGACGAAAACGACCCAAGATCAAACATGATCGCATCTCGGGAGGATTGCCGGGGTGCGTGTTTCCGCACGGCACCTGACAACGCCTGTTCGTACGGCAGGTCCTGGTCCTTGGGATCTCTTCAGCCGGTTGTCATCAGCCCGTGCATGAAATCTCATGAATGATCAACCTGAAGGTCTTTAGAGCTTTTTTGGAGATGTTTGATAAGAGCGGATCGTTTCCGTCCACGATGTCATCGTCGTCGGGAAGCCGCTCGCCGACGTCCGAGAAGGACGCCTCGATCGTCTGAGTCGACAGCCTGGTATTTTCGACGCCTCGAATCGATCGCACTCTCCAGGAGACCTCAAACTTGACGCGCTCCATACACCGAATTCGTACGCATTCGAAGGTCCGTTTCCTCTCGGCGGGTGTCGATTACCTCGAATCGCGTCAACTCCTCAGCACGATCGTCGGCCCGATGCCCAGCGCCGGCGTGTTGATGCAGCCGTTCTATCAAATCAAATCATCGACCACGCCCCATGCGACGTCGCCGCCGGCCGATGCATTCACCCCGGCCCAGATCGCCAAGGCTTACGGCTTCGACAAGATCCAATTCGGGGCCATCCAGGGGGACGGCACGGGCCAGACGATCGCCATCGTCGACGCCTACGACGCCCCGAACATGCAGGCCGACCTCGACGCCTTCAGCGCCCAATTCGGCCTCCCTTCCACGACGATCACGAAGGTCAATCAGACCGGGGGCACGACGCTGCCGGAGGTCGACCCGACGGGCAACTGGACGATCGAGACCGCGCTCGACGTCGAATGGGTGCATGCCATGGCCCCCGGCGCGAACATCCTGCTGGTCGAGGCGAATTCGGCGTTCAGTACGGATTTGTTCGCCGCCGTCGGCTACGCCTCGGCCCACGCGAGCGTGGTCTCGATGAGCTGGGGAGGCCCCGAATTCTCCGATGACTTCTCCTGGGAAAGCTATCTCGTCCATCCCGGGGTGAGTTTCGTCGTCTCGTCGGGCGATTATGGCGCGCCGGTATCGTATCCTTCGTCCTCGCCGAATGCCCTCTCGGTGGGCGGAACATCGCTGTTCACCGCGCTGGACGGGACCTATTCGAGCGAGTCGGGCTGGGAAGGGAGCGGCGGCGGCCCGAGCGCCTACTTCAGCCAGCCGACCTATCAGAAGGGGGTCGTCACCCAGACATCCTCGAAGCGAGCAAACCCTGACGTCTCCTATAACGCCGACCCCAATACGGGCTTCGCGGTCTACAGCACATCCGCCCCGACGGGATCGACGGGCCCGGGCTGGCTGACCGTGGGCGGCACGAGCGCGGGGGCCCCGCAATGGGCCGCCCTCATCGCCATCGCCAATCAGGGGCGAGCCCTGGGCAATCAGCCCCTCCTGAACGCGACCGATCCGCAGGAAGTCCAGGCGCTCCTCTACACCAACTCCGATGCCTTCCGAGACATCACCACCGGGGGCAGCACGGGGATTCCGACCTACAGCGCGAGGCGCGGCTACGACTACGTGACCGGCCTGGGTTCTCCGTTCGCCGACGAGGTCGCCAACGTCCTCTCGGGCCAGTCGGTGATCCCCCCCGTCGAGCATCTCGGGATCTCCGCCCCCTCCACCGCGACGGCCGGCTTCTCCTTCACCGTGACGGTGACCGCGTACACCCCGTCGTTCACGGTCGACACGGCGTTCCTGGGGACCGTCGAGCTGACGAGCAGCGACGTCCTCGCGGGCCTCCCGGCGAGCTATACCTTCACCGCGGCGGACCAGGGAGTCCACACCTTCACGGTCACCCTCAAGACCGCGGGCGCGCAATACATCACCGCGACGGATACCACCACCGGGGCACTCGCCGGCAATTCCAAGCAGATCCTGGTTTCGCCGACCGCCCCGGTCTCGCTGACCCTGACGGGCCCCGGCTCGACCGCCACCGCCGGATACTATCAAACGGTCACCGTATCGGCCCTGGATGCGTTCGGCAACGTCGCCACCGGGTTCACCGGCCTCATCCAGATCACCAGCTCGGATCCCCGGATCTCCCTCTACCCCTCTTCGAGTTACACCTTCAAGGCCGGGGACGCGGGGACTTACACGTTCCTCGCGCTCTTCGGGACGGCGGGAGTTCAGTCCCTCAAGGTCACGAGCAAGGCGGGCCTCAGCGCCTCGATCTCGGGGATCTCGGTCGTCCCCGCCACGCCCACCGACCTCGCCGCCAGTCCCATTTCGGCCTCGTCGATCAGCCTGACCTGGGACCTCTCGAGCGGCGCGACCAAATATATCATCCAGCGCAGTACTGACGCCGTGAACTGGACGCAGATCGGCATGTCCGCCCCCAACACCGCGGCCTACACGGATAAAGAGCTGCTCTCCGGGACGTCCTATTTTTATCGGGTCATGGCGGCCGGCGGAATCGGCTCGGGTTTCAGCAACGTCGCCTTCGCCACGACCCCCGGCGTCAAGACGGTCGCGACGTCCACCCTCTGGAGCAACACGTACACCCCAGCGGTGAATTCGTTCGCCTCGGGTTCCTATGAGGTCGGCGTGAACTTCACGAGCTCCGTCGACGGGACCGTGACCGGGGCCCGCTTCTACAAGCAGGCTTACATGGGAGGCTATACCCATACCGGCCACCTCTGGTCGGCGGACGGGACGCTCCTCGCCTCCGCCCTCTTCGTCGGCGAGACCTATTCGGGCTGGCAGCAGGTCAGCTTCTCGAGCCCGGTGGCGATCACGGCCAACACCACCTACATCATCTCCTTCTCCACGGGGGGCGGCCCCTTCGGCATGACCACCTCGTTCTTCAGCAACGGCGGCCTTTCCAGCGGCCCGATCCAGGCCCTCTCCAATGCGTCCGGCGGCGGAAACGGCGTCTATGGGATCGGCAACGGCGTCTTCCCGAACATCGGCGCGGCGGGGATGAATTTCTGGGCCGACGTCGTGTTCGCGGCCGCAACGCCCCAGGCGAGCGTTGCAAGCAACTCCTTGAAGGTGGCGGCCACCACCGGGATCACGACCATCCCACCGGCCGTCACAGGCACGACGACCACGACGAGTGCCGCGAAGCAGAACACCTCCGCGATCGCCGGCTCCTCGTATCAACCGATCGTCAATCAGGCGTCGACCCCGATCGCAACCGGGATCGCGATCATCCCTCCAACCTCCACCGGCACGGCCGCCACGACAGCAACGACGAAGACGGCGAAGCAGAGCGTGGTCGTCGCCGGGAATTATCCGTATCGCCAGGTCGTCAATCAGGCCCTCGCCCTCTCCTCGGCCCGTAAGTGATCGAAAACGGCCCGGACCGATTCCATCTCCCAAACTCGCGGAACGCCCTGGAAGAGACCTCCAGGGCGTTTTCTTTTTCCCCTCGAATTCCGGCCCTCCTTCCTTCCCCACCACCATCCGCACGCACGCATAATCCCTCGATTCCAAACAACTCCAACCACGCGACGGATTGTGTCCTACAGTTGGATCGAGATGAGGAAAATCCTTTCCGCCGAGAGACGACGGACCGATTTCGAAAGTCTCTCTCCGTAAGGATGCGCATTTTTGCCCGCAATCGAGCACTTGGCATCGTTTCGCTTGGTCGACTCCTGGGATCTCCCATCTTCCTGTTGAAAGAACAAACTGCAATTGCTGGCAAGGCTGCCGCAAAACCACCGGAGTTTCTCACTCGATGCGCTGCTACAGCCGCCTTCGCGATTCATCGAAAGCCCGCGCCTTACTGCCTCGGATCGATCAACTCGAGCTTCGAGACCTCCTCAGCGTCATCGTGGGTCCCACCCCGACAGCGGAAGCGACGGCGCGTCCGATGTATGATCTCGCGCCGCTCGTCACGAATACGTCGCCGCCATCGGGGGCCTACACGCCTTCCCAGATTTCCCAGGCATACGGCTTCAACAAGATTTCATTCGGCTCGGTGATCGGAGACGGCACCGGCCAAACCATCGCGATCGTCGACGCCTACGACCACCCCTATATCCAGTCCGATCTGGATATCTTCAGCGCGCAGTTCGGCCTCCCCTCCACCACGATCACGAAGGTCAACCAGACGGGGGGGACGACCATGCCGGGGATCGACTCGACCGGAGCCTGGGGCCTGGAAATCGCCCTCGACGTGCAATGGGCGCACGCCATGGCGCCGGGCGCGTCCATCCTGCTCGTCGAGGCGAACTCCGCCAGTCAGTCCGACCTCATGACGGCCGTCAGCTACGCGGCGGCCCATGCGGACGTCGTGTCGATGAGCTGGGGGGGGAGCGAATTCGCGGGGGTCACCTCG
>CALKTZ010000956.1 GCA_937997355.1 uncultured Planctomycetales bacterium
CCTGATCGTCATCCTGCTGTTCCTCCAGGACTGGCGGGCCGTGCTCATCCCCGCCACGACGGTCCCGGTCACGATCATCGGCGCCTTCGCCGCGATGGGGGCGCTCGGCTTCTCGGTCAACATGCTCACGATGTTCGGGCTCGTCCTGGCGATCGGCATCGTCGTCGACGACGCCATCGTGATCGTCGAGAATGCCGCCCACCACATCGACCGGGGGCTCGACCCCAAATCCGCGACGATCAAGGCGATGTCGGAAGTGATCGGGCCGGTCATCGGGATCACCCTCGTGCTGATGGCCGTCTTCTTGCCGACCGCCTTCCTGCCGGGGATCACCGGGCAGCTCCACCGGCAATTCGCCCTCACCATCGCCGCGACCGCCATCATCAGCGCCATCAACGCCGTCACGCTCAAGCCGGCCCAATGCGCGGTCTATCTCCGGCCGACCCCGGAGAAGAAGAACAGGTTCTACCGCGGCTTCAATCGGATCTACGACCGGATCGAGGCGATTTACGCGGGATTTGTCCGCACGGCGGTCCGCAACTGCACCGTCATGATGATCCTCTTCGCGATCCTCTGCGGCCTGACGGGTTGGTGGTTCACGAAGCTCCCGACCAGCTTCCTCCCCCAGGAAGACCAGGGGTACATGATCGCCGGGATTCAACTCCCCGACGCGGCCTCGCTGGAACGGACCCGCGCCGTCACCAAGAAGGTGAGCAAGATCCTGGAATCGACCCCGGGGATTCGGGGGTGGTTCCTGATCGGCGGATTATCGATGCTCGACCAGGCCCCGGCCTCGAACGGGGCGACCCTCTACCTCGACCTGAAACCCTTCGAGGAGCGGAGCGAACATCCCGAGGAGAGCCTCGAAGGGATTCTCGGCCACCTCGTCGGGGAGTTTTCCCAGATCCAGGAGGCGATCGTCTTTGCGTTCCCGCCTCCCGCCATCATGGGCCTCGGCAACACCGGGGGCTTCCAGCTCCAGCTCGAAGACCGGGGCGGGGGGGGCCTCGCCGAACTCCAGCAGGTAGTCGACGAGATGGTGATGGACGGCAACTCCCAATCCGGCCTGGTCGGCCTTCAAACCCCGTTCCGGACCGGAATCCCGCAAATCTACGCCGATATCGACCGCGTGAAGGCGAAGAGCCTCGGGATTCCCTTGAACTCGATTTTCGGCACGCTCCAGGCTTCGCTCGGCTCGGCCTATGTCAACGACTTCAACAAGTTCGGCCGGACCTGGCAGGTCCGCGTGCAGGCCGACGAGGCGTTCCGGCTCCGCCCGGAAGACGTCCGACGCCTGGAAGTTCGCAACAGCCGGGGCGAGATGGTGCCGCTCGGCACGCTCTCGAAGGTCGAGAAGACGCTCGGGCCTCAGATCATCCCGAGATACAACCTGTATCCCTCGGCGTCGATCAACGGCAATGCGGCCCCCGGCTTCAGCTCGGGGCAGGCGATGAAGCTGATGGAGCAGATGGCCGAGACCAAGCTCCCGGCCTCGATGGGCTACGAATGGACCGGCATGTCGTTCCAGGAAAAACGCGTCGGATCGCAGGCGATCTTCGTCTTCGCCCTCGCGGTCCTCATGGTCTACCTGGTGCTGGCCGCCCAGTACGAAAGCTGGACGATGCCCGCGGCGGTCATCCTGGTCGTCCCGCTCGCCCTGCTGGGGACCGTCATCGCCGTGGCGGTGCGTGGGATGGACAACAACATCTACACCCAGATCGGCATCGTGCTCATCATCGCGCTCGCGAGCAAGAACGCGATCCTGATCGTCGAATTCGCCCGGGAATTGCATTCGAAAGGGGAGTCGATCCTCGACGCGGCCATCAAGGCGGCCAGGATGAGGTTCCGGCCGATCTTGATGACGTCGTTCGCGTTCATCCTCGGGATCTTGCCGCTGGTCAACGCGCACGGGGCGGGGGCCGCCAGCCGGAGGGCGCTCGGGACCGCCGTGTTCGGCGGCATGCTCGCCGCGACCATCCTCGCCGTCTTCTTCGTCCCGGTGTTTTACGTCGTGATGCAGCGGATTTCCGAGCTACGAATGCGGCGGAAAACGCTCACGCCGATGGTTCCTCACACCAGCTTCGATAGCCCGCTCACGGAGGTTGCCCAGCTAAACGTGGATTGAATCCGTGTCGATTGACCGGCGATCGATCGGAGAATAGAATTCACACCGATCCAGAATCCAGGAGTTCGGATATTTCACGAGGAAATGGTGGTTGAGATGGGGGATTTTACAGATTTACTCTATGCCCGACCGTCATTCTTCGAGGGGGTTGCCCGGATTGTCGATCTGGGGGGCACCTTGAACGAATACAATCGATCACCAACCTCGGAACAAGCGGATTGCGATGCATTGGAAGCCGATTGGTCGGCGATCGGTCAGGATTTGGAACAGGCCATCACGATCTATCAGGCTTCCAACCCGGAACTGATCGATGGCAAGAAGTAATCCAAGGAAAGGCCAAAATCAACCCGGTGGAGATCCACCTACTTCCCCATCATCCGCCTTCCCCATCATCCGCCCCTGACACGACTGCCGCGGCCGGTACTCAATCTCCAACCCCATCTTCGCTCGCGTCGCAACATACCGTAATCGCAGCAGCTTCTTATAGCGGACCGATCCCCCCACCGAAGGTTCTCGCGGAATACGACAAGATTTGCCCCGGCGCGGCTTCACAACTCATATCAATCGCTCTCGAACAATCGCACCATCGAATGGATCTGGAAAAAATCGTTGTCCAAGGTGACGATCGGCGAGCAAACCTCGGCCTGAAGATCGGTTCGGCTTTCGCCTTTGCCCTCCTTGCGATCAGTGGTTTCCTCATTCACACAGGGCACGACTGGGCGGGTGTCGCACTCATGGGCATGGATCTCACGGGAGTAGTCGGTTCATTCATCTTCGGCACATACAACCGCCGGAGGGAACGCGAAACCAAAGAGCAAATCAGGCGGGGAGATAGGCCCGCTAAAAAATCCAGTACTCGTTGATCGTATCTCTCGCTCACATCAACGCGGCGATCGGGTCGCCGTGGTAGACGTAGTGGGGCCGATCCTGCGCGTCGTGCCAGGCGATTGTGGCGGGGAGTCCGAGCGCCTGGTAGATGGTGGCGGCGAAGTTTTCCGGCGTCTGGGGATCGGACCGAGGGAAGGCACCGTTCTTGTCGGTCGTGCCGACCGCCCGGCCGCCCTGGACGCCGCCGCCCGCGAAGAACACCGTCTGGGCGGGTCCCCAGTGATCGCGCCCCGGTGTCGTGTAGTGCTGCTTGAGGTGCGAGATCCTCGGCGTCCGCCCGAATTCTCCCGCCATGACGATCAGCGTCTCGTCGAGCATGCCGGTGGCGTGCAAATCGTCGAGCAGCGCGGAGAGGGCCTGATCGGTCGGAGGGAGCAGCTTCTCCCTGAGATGAGGGAAGATGTTCCCGTGCGTATCCCAGGTTTCGTTGTTCCCCAAATTCACCTGGACCAGATTCACCCCCGCCTCGACCAGCCGGCGAGCCATCAGCAACGACCAGCCGAAGGTGTGCCGTCCGTAACGGTCGAGGGTCGTCGGGTCGGCATTGACGACGTCGAACGCTTCCTTGATCTTGGCGTCGGTGAGAAGGGAGACCGCCCCCTGGCGATGGGCATCGAACGATTCCCTGGTGGCGAGGTCTTCGAGGATTCGGCTCTGCCGATCGATCGAAGCGAGGAGTTCGAGCCGGCTCCTGAAGCGGGAGTCGGTGAATCCCTGGGGCACGTTCAGGCTCGGCGCCTGGAAGATTCGCCCGGTCCGGGCCTCCCCCTCGCGCTTCTGGTGATCGAACTCGTACGTCGGAAAGGCGCCGTAGTTGGTGGGGTGGAACGGTGAGGCTTCGATGAACCAGGGGTCGTGCCGCGGCCCCATCTCGCCGCCGAACTGCCCGGGAATCACACGCCCCGTGCTATGAATCAGCTTCTCGGGAAGAACCACGGCGGGGGGGAGGTTGTTGCTCGGACGGGTCAGGGCTCCGGCGATCGACGCGATCGAGGGCCAGTCGCTCGGCTTGGGCTTGGTAGGGTCGAAGCCCGGGGGCGACGTGTGCCGTCCCGTCAGCATGATGAGATGGCCGAGCGAATGGTCGTTCGACGGATGCGTCAGGGATCGGACCAGCGACCAGAGATGACTCCGCTGCGCCAACTTGGGGAGATGCTCGCAAATGGAGAGCCCGGGCGTGGAGGTCGCGATCGGCTCGAATTCGCTCCGAATTCCGTCGGGGGCATCGGGCTTCATGTCGAAGGAGTCGATCTGCGACAGCCCCCCCGACAGGAAAATATAGATGACCGACTTTGCCTTGATCGACGGCCCGGTCGATCCCGTCTGCCCGTTCGCACCCAGGGCGCGGAGCGGCCCGAGATGATTCATCCCGAGCCCCATCAGCCCGATCGCCCCCGCCCGGATCGCGGTTCGGCGCGAGACGCGAGGATGATGGGGCGTACCCGGAATCGATCGCCAATCCAGCTCGGACATAATTCGTCGGCCTCCTCGTGTCATCACGAACACGAATAGGATGCAATCATGTTCGATCTCGCGTGTTAAATCATAATCCAACAAGTTCTTGACCGCCATGCAAATCGTGAAATCCGGCGACCCGGGCTTTCCGGTTCAAACGATTCGTTCCCGTGCAACCGGATGCCGTTTCCGGTAACCTTCAGTCTGCAAAAGCTTGGTGAAATGGCGGGTTCGGACGAGGACCTCCCGAGCGAGGATGATATGGGGCAACGCATCACGGTCGAAATCTGCGTCGGCGACCTCGAATCGGCGATCGAGGCGGAACGCGGAGGGGCGGACCGGGTCGAGCTTTGCGACAACCTGGCGGTTGGCGGTACCACGCCCGGCCCCGGCACGATCGCGGTGGCATGCCGCAGGCTCCAGATCCCGGTTCACGTACTGATCCGCCCGCGCGGCGGCGATTTCCTGCACACCGAATCGGAACTGGCGGCGATGCGTCTGGACATCGAAGCGGCCAAATCACTCGGCGCGGCGGGGGTCGTGCTCGGCCTCCTGACGGCGGACGCGACGATCGACCGTGATCGGACCGAGCGGCTGATCGAACTGGCCCGTCCCTTGAGCGTGACGTTCCACAAGGCGTTCGACCAAACCCGCGACCCGTTCCAGGCCCTCGACACCTTGATCGCGATGGGGGTCGACCGGGTCCTGACCTCGGGATGCCGGCCATCGGCCCTGGAAGGGGTCGGTATCCTGGCGGGCCTTGTCACCCACGCCGCGGGGCGAATCGCCATCCTGGCGGGGGGCCATCTCACCGTTCAGAACCTGCAAAACATCATTCGTGCAACCGACGTGAAGGAAGTCCATCTTGGTTCCGCCGCGAACCGAAAATGGCTCAGCCCGATGAACCCGCTCCCGAGAGACGGCTCCGACACCTCCTGGAATGGAGTCGACGCGTCGGCCGTTCGAGAGATCGTGCGTGTCGTTTCGGCGATTGAAAACTGAGCCATCTCGATCGTCCGCACGCTCAACTCGATTCGGTCGTCTTCACGCGGAATTCGCGATCCGAGAAGATCCACGAGCCCGCGACCGCGATCACGAGCCCGGCGCCGATCAAGGCGCAGAGCGCGATCGTCGCGCTCGGTGCCGTCTTCGACTGGATCGACCACGGGCCTCCGGGAATCCCGAGCCAATCGATCCAGAGCACGCGCACCCAGTACATGACCGTCCCCCGCCGGACGACGAAATCGATGTTCGCGAGGAGCCCTTCGAGGACGACGACGTAGATCACGCCGACGATCAAGGATCGGCGTGCGAGCAAGCTCAACGCCCCGAAGATCGGCACGTAGGCGGCCAGGCTCAAGAACGAAGTCGCGCAGACGATCGGCCCATGGGTGCGCAGCACCGTTTCCAGGAGATTGGGCTCCCCCCAGTAAATGGCCGCGAGGGTCCCCAGCATCGAGAACGAGGCCAATATCGATGTCACCAGGATGGTCGCCGCGATCTTGGCGAGATAGATCATCCATTTGGGGATCGGGCGAATCAGGAGATAGGTGAGCGTACGCTCTTCGAGATCGTCGTTCACCATCCCGGAGGCGAACAGGAGCGCGGTCAATGGGATCAATGCCTGGGGAATCAGGCCGTAGATCAGGAGATTGACCAGGCGGTCGGTGTCGAATCCGCCCACGTAGTAGTGCGTCACCCCGGCGATCAGGATCGGCACGAGATGCAAGAGCCCGAAGGCGAGCGAGCGCGACCCTCGAACTTGACGCTCGATCGTGATCCGCAAGAGTGTCATCAAGGCAGACAACGGCACTCGACGTGAAAGTCGGAGCGACGGAGAGGTTGAGAGCAAGCCCCCGGCGGAGGAATCCGGGCCATCGGTCATGATGCTGGCAGGTTCTGTCATCAGGCCCCCAAATCCGTCGGATCACATTGAGGCGACGATTCCGATGCGTGGTCGGCCGGTGTCCGAGCTAGGCACTCACAAGATATCGGAAGACTGCTTCGAGGTTGTCGTCATCGGAATAAACCTCGTCGATCGGCGTATCCCCGGCGAGGGACAATTCCGGGAGTCTCGAATAGAACCTGTCCGGGGATCGCGTCTCGACGATGATCGAACCGTCGTCGCGCCTCAGCTCGATCCCGACGACGTCGTCGTGGCGGACGAGCCTGGCGGCAAGCTCGCGGACATTGCCGCTCCTGAGCACGATGCGGTGCGGATGCTTATCGATGAGGTCGCGGATCTGGCGAATGTCCCCCCAGGCGACCAACCGGCCGCGATTGATCAGGACGATCGAGCGCGTGACCGATTGGATCTCGTGAAAGACGTGACTGGAGACCAGCACCGTGCGCGCGCGATCCCCGAGTTGGACGATCAGATCGAGCATTTCACGCCGCCCGACCGGGTCGGTCCCCGTGAGGGGTTCATCCAGAAAAAGAACTTCCGGGTCGTGAATCATGGCCTGCGCCAATTTGATTCGTTGCCGCATTCCCTTGGAATAGCCGGCGATCGGCCGGTCGGCGGCGCGGGTCATCTTGACCAGCTCCAGCATCCGATCGGCCGCCTCGCGAGCCCCTCGCCGTCCCAACCCCGCGAGGAGCGCGCAGCTTGTGAGGAATCGCCGTCCCGACATCCATTCGAAGAAAGCGTCCTGCTCGGGACAAAGGCCGATCAACCGATTCAGGCCGGGATTGTTCCACCGCGAATGCCCCAGGATGCGCACCTCCCCCTGACTCGGGCGAAGCTGCCCCGTGGCCAGTTGCAGCAGCGTGCTCTTGCCCGCGCCATTGGGGCCGAGCAGGCCGACCACGCCGGGGGGGAGCGACAGGCTCAGGTTGTTGATCCCGATCACCTGGCCGTACCACTTCGAAACCGAGCGGAACTCGATGGCCGGTGTCTTTGCGGGGTTCTGGTTCATGCGCCCTCCTCGATGATCCCTGTGACGGGGACGCGTCCTATCGAACACGGTCGAGGGAACGGACCCTCAGCGACAAGATGACGAACGAGAGCGCGGTGAGGCTCAGGAGAATCCCGGCCGACCAGGTCCAGGGAGGTTTGAGCGGGTCGAGGGGGGCCTCGTCTTTCTTTTCCGAATCCGTTGTCGATTCGAAGGTCGACGGCGGAGGAGGGAAGGGGAACCCGCGCGGCCTCCGGCCAAATGGAGGCCCCAGGTTGGTCGCCTGACGAACGCCATCGCGGCCCGCTTCGAAGAGGCGGGTCACGCGCACCCAGGCGTCATCGGTGCCGAGCAGGGCTTCGCGGACCCGGGCGAGGTTGCCGGTGTAGGAGATCAGGGGGCACCAGGGACGCCGGATCGTCTCGATCAGGGTCGCGGAGGCGAGATTGCCGACGATCCAGAGCGCCAGCCACAGGGCGCTGACATACCGCGAATTCTTCGACAACGAGGAAATCGCCAGCATCAGCGGACCGGCCGAAACCACGATGATCAGGCCGAACGCCACGGACGCGGCGAGGATCCGCGCGGTGTCTGGCAAGACCCCCGGATCGAGGCTGAAGCAGACCCCGAGGCCGTAGGCGACGAAGGCCGGCAAGACGGTCGCCATCGACAGGAATGAGGCGATGACTCCCAGCTTGCCGATGAAGTAATCGATCCGCCGCACGGGGCGCGAGAAATAGAGCGGCGTGGCATTCGTTCGAAGGTCCTGGCTGATCAGGTCGGGTCCGACCTGGAGGACCAGGATCATCGCCAGGAACGTCTGGACCTCGAAAAACAGCCCGAACGCGATGGTCCAGAAGATGGAACGATAGCCGCGAGGTCCCGCCTTCAACTCCTCGGGGAGATTCTGGGTCAGCATCAGGAACGGCGTGAGCAAGCTCGATTTCTGCTCGAACAGTCCCCAGATGACGAGGAACGCGCCGAGGACCAGTGCGGGGATCCAGGCCGACAGCATCACGTAGCGGACCGTGCGATTTCGAAGCTGCGCCCGGATTCCCTGGCGGCTGATGGCCAACCACCGCCAGGCATGACCGGTGAGAACTCCATTCCAGTGCTGATAGCCCTGATCGAGAATCGGCATCAGTGGGCCTCCCCGACGGCCGAGAGGAAAACTTCCTCAAGCGTGCTGCGCCTCGGCCGAAGGGAGCGAATTTGCTCCCCCAGGGCCAACTCCCAGACCGCCTTCGGGGTCATCCCGATCGGCAAATCGACGACGAGATAATCGTCCACGGCCAGGGCGTTGAAGCCACGCCCGGCGAGCTTGCCGGCAAACCCGCCCTGATCCCCCTTGACGCGAAGCTCGAACTGATTCGATCGCGACCGCTTGAGCTCGGAGAGCTCCCCCTGGGCCAGCACCTGGCCGCCGCCGAGGACGACGATGTAGTCGCAGACCGCCTCGACATCCGGCAGCAGATGGCTGGAGAAGATGAGGCTCATCCCCTTGTTCCGGGACAGGTCCCGCGCCAGCTCCAGCACGTCGTCGCGTCCCGCCGGGTCCATCCCATTCGTGGGCTCGTCGAGGATCAGCAGCTTGGGATCGTGAATGATCGCCGAGGCGATTCGAATGCGCTGCTTCATCCCGGCCGAATAGGAATCGACCGGCCGATATCGCGCCTCGCCAAGGCCGATGTAATCGAGCACTTCATGGGCCCGGCTCATGGCATCCCT
>CALKTZ010000957.1 GCA_937997355.1 uncultured Planctomycetales bacterium
CAGGATCTGGCGAACAAGATCGTCTCGCTCCTCAAGGACCCGGAACGCGCGGCCCAGATCGGTGCCCAGGCCCAGATCGACAGCGAACAGCGCTTCGGCCCCGATCGGATCGCAACCCGGCTGCTCGAACTCTATCGGTCCGTCCTCAAGGAGCGAGGCGCATGATCCTTCCGGCTCTCACCCGAAGGGACGCGTCCCGAATGCAACACGATGCCCGGCATCGCGCATTCGATCCCGATCTCGATCCGCCGGATGGATTCAATCCGTCGGCCGTCGACGAATTCTCCCAATTTCAGAAGCGCCTCATCGTCAACCCGTTCCTGGCCATCCTCTCCTGGATCCTCGCCGGATCGATCTTGAGGCTCGGCCTGAAGGCTCGGGACCTGAACCTTTCCGCGGGGGCATTCCTCGGAATCCTGCTCTCCTTCCTGCTGGTCCAGTTCCACTGCCTCGATTGCGGGAAGACCGGCTGGGCCTTTCGCGTGCGGAGGCATCGGTGCTTTCCGGACGACGCCCACGGCCCGATTCACGAAGGCCGGCGCTCCCTCATTCCAACATTCGCGGCGCAGCTCAAAATCTGGTTCGTCATCCTGTTCGCGGCAATGTGCTATTACCTGCTCCTCGAAGCGACGGCCACGCATCGTTGATTCATGGAAGGCGACGGTGCCGATCGTTTCGGCCCTTGATCTCGATTCGGCAAATTCGGCGCGAAGGCCCTCACCCATGAAAACTCTCGTGACAGGCGGAGCCGGATTCATCGGATCGAATCTGGTCGACCAATTGTTAGCCGACGGCGGTGAGGTCCTGATCGTCGACAACTTCGATTCGTTCTATCCGAGCGATCGCAAGCGAGCCAACATCGCCGCCGCGTTGTCGAATCCTCGTTGCCAGCTGATCGAGCTGGATACCCGGGACGCGGAAGGGGTGAGGCAGCTCCTCGATCGGGAACACCCGGACGCGATCGTCCACCTGGCCGCGAGGGCCGGGATTCAGCCGAGCATCGATGCCCCGGCGCTTTATGCCGACGTCAACCTGATGGGAACCGTCCATCTGCTCGAAGCTGCCTCTCGGCTCGACCCTCCGCCGAAATTCGTCTTCGCGTCGAGCTCGAGCGTCTATGGCGATCGCCCCGATGCCCCCTTTCGCGAGAGCGACCGCGTCGATTTCCCCATCAGCCCCTACGCCGCCACGAAGAAGGCGTGCGAACTCCTGGCCCACACATTCCACCATCTGCACGGATTGCCCGTCACCGGCTTGCGGTTCTTCACGGTCTACGGGCCGAGGAATCGCCCCGATCTCGCCATCGCCAAATTCACGCGATTGATCGACGGAGGTCTTCCCGTCCCGATGTACGGCGATGGTTCAACCCGTCGCGATTACACCTACATCGGCGACATCGTCGACGGGATCATTCGGTCGATTCATCACTGCCGGCAGTACCACATCTACAACCTCGGCAATTCCCAACCGATCCCCTTGAGCGAACTCATCGAGTCGATCGGCCGGGCGCTCGGGAAGACGCCGATCATCGAGAGGCGCCCGGAACAGCCGGGGGACGTGCGACAGACCTTCGCGGACATTTCGCAGGCCGCCGCCGAGCTTGGATACCGACCGCGAACCCCGTTCGCGGTCGGGCTCGCGCACTATGTCGACTGGTATCGTTCCACAAAGAGCTGAAAACAACGTTCCATGATAATAACCTTGAACACCATCGATCCCGGGTTTGACGAGATAATCGTGTTCATGCCCCTTGAGTCATCCGAGACGATCCTGAGGCGGATTCGATGAAGATCCTAGTGACGGGCGGAGCCGGGTTCATCGGCAGCCATCTGTGCGATGCCTTGATCGACGCGGGGCATCATCTGGTCTGCGTGGACGACCTGAGCCTTGGGCGTACCTCCAACATCGCTCATCTGTTGAAGCTCGGGGCCGAACGATTCCGGTTGATCGAGCTCGATATTCTCGATCGCCCTCGCTTCCAGTCGCTGCTGACCGAGGTCCATCCCGACGTCGTTTTCCACCTGGCGGCCAACTCGGACATTCCCCGAGGGCTGACCGATCCCGAGACCGACCTCAAGAAAACGTTCCTGACCACTTTTGAAGTCCTGCTGGCGATGAAGGAGGCGCGGATCAAGCAACTGGTCTTCGCCTCGACATCGGCCATCTACGGGGAGCTGGATGTCCCGCTCACCGAGGATGTCGGGCCGCTCAGGCCGATCTCGCTCTACGGAGCCGGCAAACTCGGCGCGGAGGCGTTCATCTCGGCGTTCTCGGCCTGCTTCGGCATCCAGGCCTGGGTTTTTCGATTTCCGAACGTGGTCGGCGAGCGGGCCACGCACGGCGCGATGTTCGACTTCATCAACAAACTGGAAGCG
>CALKTZ010000958.1 GCA_937997355.1 uncultured Planctomycetales bacterium
CTCGAGGGCGGCCTGCCCGCCGCCCTGGCGGGTGCCGAGCCGTTCCTTGGCGCGGGAGAGGGTCGATTCGAGGGTCTGGGCGGTCTGCTGGAGCAGGGCGAGCTGCTCGCAGACGAAGTCGATCCGCTCCATGATCTCCGGCGTGACCCGCTCCGGCGAGAGCGCGTCGATCAGCTCGTCGATGTGGTCGTCCACGACGTCACGCTGGTAATTCGCGATCCCGTTGGCCCGCGTCTCGATCGTCCGGAGCATCGCGTTGAAGGTGTCGGGGATCGCGGCCTTGCGCCCGGAGCCCCGGGGGTTGCTGGCGGCGTTCCCCCGGCTGGAGATCTCGAGCTCGAGCTGGTTGGCCGTCCAGTTCTTCGTCACGACCCAGTTGATGTACTTCTTCCGCTCCTTCGGGTCCTCGACGAATGCGAGCTGGCGGACATGGGCCCATGTGAGGGGGATGCCGTTCTGCAGCCGGATCGTGAGGAGCGAGCGGAATTCCTCGGGGGTGATCCGGTCCGCGACGGTGCGATACTCGCGGACCGCGGCGTCGCTCAGGCCCCAGACCTGGGCGAGCGCCGGGACCACCCCGTTCTGCGCCCGCTTCCCTTCGGAATAACGCGCGATGTCCTGCCCGCGCTTGTAGTTCCAGAGCATGAGTTGCTGGACCGCCTGGTTCCTCCCGTTGAGGCCGTTGATCCCGCACTGCACGACTTCCTGCCCGAACTTCTCGAGGAGCTTGTGGGCGAACGCGACGGCGTTGTTGACATCCCTCGGTGCGGCGGGCTGCGGCCGCGCAATTCTTCCGGGCACCTGCGTCTTGGCGCTCATGTTGACTCGCTTTCTGCGAAATTGGGATCGATGAGGAGCGTGAAGGCGAAATGTTCGAGGCGTTCGCGTAACGATGCGTGCCGTGATTTTGCCAGATGCATCAAGGCCAGGTAAAGGTCCAGGGTCGAGATCGGCCGGCCCGGCGGCCGGCGCAGCAGGTTCGGGTTGCGGGGCGCGTTGGCGGACTCGGCCGCGGCGACGACGCGCCGGCCGATCTCGATCGGCACGCCCCGCTTGGCGAGCCGCTTGGCGAGGGCCTCGCGCCGCGCCTCGGGGTTGTCGGGGCCGGGGGCCGGCTCGGCCGGCCGCGAGGCCGCCCTGACCAGCTCCCGGAGCCGATCGGGCGTGAGCGCCGGGCGGAAAGCCTCCTCGAGGAGCGAGGAGAGTCGCGCCTCGAAGCCGCGTCCCGTGTGGCGGACGCTGCGCATCGACTCGCCGAGCGCGTACCCGTCGAGGTCCGAGAGCAGGAACCGGGCGTCGACCTGCTCGCCGCCGAGCTCGTTGTTGACGAAATAGATGCCCGTGTGCAGGTAATTGGCGCCCGGCAGCCCGGCGGCGGCCTTGCGGTCGAGGTATCGGAGCGTGAGCCGGCGGCCGACGACGGTCGCCTGGTGGAGGACCATCGGACGGCCGGACCCCGCGACGGCCTCCCGGACCTGCTCGTGGAAGTCGCGATTCTCGAGCAGGACGAACTTGTTCCCGCAGACCCCGTCGTAGAGCCTCCCGGCGGCGTCCTCGACCAGCCGGACGTTGCCGAGGAGCCGGGCGTCGAAGCGTCGCTGCATGACCGAGTTGTAGATCGCGACCGCGTCGGAGAGGGAATATTCGTCGACCGGGGCGGGCCCCTTGACGCCCCACCCGGCGAGGTCGGCGACCGCCGCGAAGAGGCCGGGGGCCAGCATCTTGCAGAGGGACTTGAAGGCCGCCGTCCCGAACCGATACCCGTTCGGCAGGTAGCCCCGGCGGTCGAGTCGGAGGTCCTCCCAGGTGTAGACCTCGGCGAGGCCGGTCGCCGCGGCCGAGGCTTCGAGATATTCGGCCAGCTTGCCCTCCTCGCCGCGCTCGAATTTGGCGACGTCCGGGCGCACGCAGATGCCGTCAATCGGCAGCGTCTTCGGGTTCGTCATCGGCTGTCAACCTGAGTAATCCCAGCCCGTCGAGCAGGCTCGGGACCGGCTCGATCGTGAGGGTCGTGTCGCGGACGATGCGGGTGATCCGGGTGCCGGCCTCCGAGGCCGTCGCGAACGGGACGTCGTGGATCGCGCAGTAGCCGCGGCATTTCCTGACGCCCGGCCACGAGAAGACGAGCGCCATGGGAAGATCCCCCGGGGCCGCCTCGCGGGCCTCCCGGTACGCGGCATACATGGGCGACTTGTGGAAATCGTTGAAGAGCTCGGCGGCGATCCCGGAGTATTCGAACTTGAGCCGGCCGGCCGCGAACCGGATCGGGAGATCCGGGGTCGCGTCGTGCAGGTGGAGGAACGTCAGGCCCGGGTCTCCCCGGGCCTCCCTGATCTCGACGAGCGGCGCGATCGGCAGGCCGATCCAGTTGCAGAGCCTCCGCACCGCGCGATCCTCGAAGCCGCCGGCGTGTTGGCGGGCGGCGCGGATGTACGCCGGGACGGCCGCGATCGCGGCGGCGCGTCGTTTCAGGTCGTCGAAGTTGACGTCAGCCATCGGCCCTCCCCGTGCCCGGCGGGCCGCCGAGCCTCGCCGCCGCCTCGAGCCTGGCCTGGACGCCGGCCGCCACGGCCTTCTCGATCTCCAGGGGGATCGCCCGCTCCACGGCCTCGGCGATCTCCCTGGTCCAGTGTCGTTTTTGGTATTCGATGATGTCCCTGACCGCCGCGTCGACGGCCGCCTGGGCTGCCTGCTTCACGGCCTTGCCGAGGTTCCACTGGAGCGACGACGGCAGGCCGGGGCGCTCGGACCTCTCTTCGAAGTCCGCCTTGAGTTCGGCGAGGCGGGCGTCGAGCTCCTTGCGCAGCTGGGCTTCCCATTCCGCCGATACCCGGCGGAATACCGCGTCGTTCAGGAGCGGCTTCAGCTGCTTCTTGCAGAACTCGTTGACGATGAGTTGCCGGAGGTGGATCGTGACCTCGGTGTCGCCGCCCAGGAGGCGTTCGAGGGCGGAGGCGTCCAATTCGATGCGCATGATCTGGGTCCTGTCGGTCTCTTGGTCCCTTGGTTGGGCTATCCGTCATAGACATCGGATCCCGCCTGCGCGGCGGTCTCCACGGAGTCGTCGATGAGGTTCAGCCGGTCGAGGTCGCCGGCGATCGGCCGGCGGAACGTGCGGAGGGTCTGGGAATCCGGCGCCGCGTCGGTGTCGGCGAGGGCCGCGCGGAAGTCCATGCCGGGCCGGTAGAAGCGGCCCTGTTTGATCGACAAGATCGGATAGAGCGCCTCGAGGATGTCCGGACGCTCCTCGAGCATGCACCCGGCCTCGTGGAGCGAGACCGCCTCGTCGCGGCTGTTGATGCCGAGTGTCGGGGACCAGACGCGATTCGCGTTCTTGCCCGGCCGGATCTCGACGATCTCGGCGATCTGCTTCGCGAGCCCCGGCTGCTTGGCCTGGAAGTGCTGGATCAGCATGATCGACGCCTGCGGCCAGTCCCACATCGACCATTGCCGGGACTGGCCGGTCTCGGGATCGATGTCGTGGGTCCAGCGGACCGGCACGATCATCTTGCGGCGGGATTCGCCGAAGCAGTTCTTGGTCGCCCGGATCGCGATGTCGACCCCGTTGAAGTTCACCCGGTGGACGTCCTTCACCCGGGTCAGGAAGAACTCGAGCGACTGCATGAATTTGAAGCTCTTGCCGCCCGGGATGTTCCACTTGGGCAGGCCGGTGTCCCGGTCGGTGAAGGGCTTGGCGTGATTCGTCACGATCAGCCAGACCGGCCGGCCGCCGAGGATCATCCCCAGCGCCTTGGCGAATTGCGACAGGCTGTTGGCGTCGATCGGGAAGGATCGGCCGGCCGATCCTTTCTTCACGAGGGCGTCGATCGCTTCCTGGCAGGCGGTCGCCATGAGCGAGTCGACGGCCAGCCCGAGCGGGATGATCCACCCGGGGTTGCCGTCGCCGACATCCTTGTCGAAGAGCTTCGCCCACTCGTCGCTCTTGCGGAGGAGGTTCGACTGCCATTCGTCCATGATCCGGGTGTGATTGATCTCGATGATTTGCTCCAGGTCCCGGTTGTTCTCGAGGAACGACCAGAAGAAGTCGAGGGCCGGCTTGTTCTCGTTCTCGTTGTACTGGAGCATCCCCGGGACGAGGGCGTTGTATTCCATGCAGGTCGCGGTGACCCATCGGAACATGTCGATCGTCAGGCCGGATTTGAGCGTCCCCTCCTCGCCGACGATCGAGATCAGCCGCGAGAGGGGCACGACGTTCGACTGCAGCAGCCAACTGAACGCCAGGGACGGGGTGGGGATCCCCAGGTTGATCGCGATCGCCGCGTTGCGGGTCAGGGTTTCGCGGCCGCTCATCTGCTTCGCGGCGCGCGAGATCAATGCTCCGAGGCCGGGGGCGATGCCGGTTTCGGTTTCCGCCGGGCTTCTCTTCTTGGACATGCGTGACCTTCGGTAGAAGGGGCGGGGAGATTGCCTCCCCGCCCTCGTGGAGCGGGATCAGGACTTGGGGGTGTTGTTGAGGAGCGCCCGGGCGCTGGCCAGGATCGCGAGATTGCGGTCGACGCCGGCCGCCGG
>CALKTZ010000959.1 GCA_937997355.1 uncultured Planctomycetales bacterium
CCATCGGGAAGTTGGAGGAAATTCGGCCCCCCCAGCCGATGCTCGACGGGCTTCCATTTCCAGTCGGTGTACGGGGGGCGGCTCGTGCCGATCCAGCCCTTGGTATCACCCGCCTCGCGTCGGACCAGGGCCATCATCTCGCCATCGGGAAGGAACCGGATGGTCGATTCGTTGGGATGCCCCGGCACATCGAGGACCTTGAGCAGATCGTATTTGATTCCATCATTGCTGACGAAAAGCTTGAGCGCCCATTCGCCCGGCCCCTTGGCATCTTTCGTCGGAGGGTTGTACGAAATCCCATAGGCTTTGCCGTCGTGCCAGGTAACGCGCCAAAGCCATTCCCCCTCGGTGAGCACGACCCGCGGCGCGGTCCAGTCTCGCCCATCCTTTGAGAACATCACGCGAGGGCGTCGCCCTTGAAGCGTTTTAGTTCCTCGGTAGAGGGAGCCCCCCGCGACGATCATCAGGCGGTTGTCCGGCGTGATCGACAACTTCGGATCGCGGAGGGCGACCCCCTCCTCGGAAATCAGCGCGGCCGAATCCCAGGTCTTGCCGTCGGTCGATTCGAGCAGACGAAGCTTCCCGTCTCCGCCGACGTGTCCCTCCCCCTCGCGAAATGTGCAGTACCACTTACCATGCCAGCGCGTCAGGTCGGTGAACGCGTTATGCCCCCCCTTGTCCCAGATTTTTTCGACGGAGACGATCTCCGGCCCCGCCGCCAAAACGATCCCAGAACCGAGGCCGACGACGCTCGCCGCGGCGATGATGAGCTTGGTCCAGTATCGAGTCATCGGGAAATGCTCCTGCACGGTCAAAGGCTTCTCTTGAGGGAGGAAACTCACTGATCGTCTCGCGCGAACCGAAATGCGTACAGGTCGGCGTCCTGCAAGGCGAACCCGAGCTTGATCGGCTTGCAGGCCAGTCCGCCGAGGTCCGCTTGTCCCTTCCAGGTCACCGGGCGATCGAGAGAATCGCCGAACACGTCGTCGCAATCCGCCCTCGTGTATCCGGGCAAAGGCTTGCCCGTGGAGTCCTGGAGCTCGACACGAACCGAACCGGCCGCCGAGGTCGATACGTTCAAGCGGAGTTGGGTCCCGCCGTCGAAAATCAGGGGCTTCGTGACCATCTCGCCTCCGCCTAGCGTGCCGTGAATCGAAACGAAGCCGTCGGGGCGCAGCGTGTAACGACGCAACGCGCTGCTGTTCCCGGTCCAGTAGCTTTCCGTAGCGTAGAGGGACAATTCGGGCGGGGCGCCTTCGAAGCTCGACGCCGTTTCCACGAGTTGCCAGGCGAGATATTGCTGGCCGTAATTCCAGGAGCCGGGACGTTCGATCTCCGGCCGCAAAAAGGCTTCACCCCAGCGCGTGAAGCGGTTCCCATCGCGACTCGCCATCAGCAACGCCTCGGTGATCGCCATGCCATAGCGGGGGCTTGCCGATGATCGCATCTCCCGATGCTCGCGCTCGGGAAGGGCCTTCATCGAGGGATTCCAGCCGCGTTCGACGTAACGCGTTGGGAAGCCGATCAGCAGATGAGGCGCCCGGGCATAGGGCTTGATCTGATTGGTGTAGAGTTCCTCGGGGGGCGAGTCGACATACGAGAGATCGGCCTGATCTTTCCAATGGAGGAAATCATCCGACGTGGCGGTTCGAATCGCGCGGATGCTCCGCTGCCCATCGTTCTTGGTGAAGTAGCGCCAGTAGGCGCGATAAGTCTTGTGCTCGGCATCCCAGAAGGCGAGATTCTGGGAGTCGAAGGCCCCATCGGTAATGACCGGGGCGTCGCTCATGGG
>CALKTZ010000960.1 GCA_937997355.1 uncultured Planctomycetales bacterium
CGGGGTGAGCATCATCGCCAACTGCCCGGCGGGCTTCTCTCCGTTCGAGGCGAACCGGTTGTTCCGGACGGTGATCCCCTCGGAGTAAGGGTCGTACTTGTCGTCCTTGATGGGTCGTCCGGTCAGGAGATAGCTGATGATCGCGAGCCCGGCGGTCTGATTCTTCTCGATGGTGTTGTCGAAGATTTCGACCCCGTCGCTGGCCATCACCATGAGGCCGGTCCCCGGCGAGACCGAGGCGACGATATTCCCCTTGGGGGCGAAGTTCTCGTGGTTGTTGGCGACCACCCGGTTCTTGAATACGCGGCAGGAGTGGCTGGCCTTCTGCTCCAGGTCGGGGAGGGAGAAGACGAGGATGCCGCCGGTGTTGTCGGTCAGGTCGTTGTCGAAGACGTCGGCCTGGATCGAGTTCTCGATCTCGATCCCGGCGACGTTCTGCTCGGCCCGGTTGCGTCGGACGATGATATTCTTCGACTGCCCGACATAGATCCCCGAATCCGAGGCCCCGCGCGCCACGCAATCCTCGATCAGCACATCCGAGCAGAGGACCGGGTAGAGGCCGTAGCCGCCGTTGGTTTCCTTGGGGCCGCCGGTCCATTCGGTCCGGACCTTCCGGAAGAAAAGCCGTTTCGTCCCTCGGGCCTTGATGGCGTCCCCCCTGGCGTCCTCGACGGCCAGGTCGCGGATCTCGACGTTCTCCTTGCTGGTGATCGAGAGCCCTTCGCCGCCGGTCCCTTGCCCCTGGTTCTTGAAGCTCAGGATCGTCTTGTCCGGCCCCTGGCCCCGGATGATCACCCCGCTCACATCCAGGGAAAGGGTGGACGTGAAATCGAATCGCCCCTCGCCGAACTCGACGATCCCCCCCGGCTTGGCCTGGATCAAGGCCCTTTGCGCGTCCTTCTGGGCGTTCGGCCCCGGCTCGATCCGGGTGATGGTCGCCGGGATGGGGGCCACCCTGGGGCGGCTCTCCTGGGCGGCGGCCGGCCGGGGCGGAGCCTGGGCCGCTTCCTGGCCATTGCACCCAAGGACGCAGATGCCGGCGAATCCCGCGACGATCGATTTCAAGACTCGCAAGGCAGAGCCTCCGGATCGGGCCATGATCAACACCGGACAACGATGGGACCTCGATCGTAACGGATCGGCCGCGATGGAGTCCACGCCCGCTAGACCCGGGTCCAAAATCTTTCCGCGTTTCGGCAACAACCTTCCAGGATCGGCCATCGCGCAGGCAACCGCGGGTTCATCCCTGCACCGCCCACGCCGCCCCGCCGAAGCTCTTCCCGTGGTTCTCGTAGGCGGTGTCCAGGGCCTCCTTGCCCGTATCGCGATTCAGGAGGAATTCCCCCACGAGCCAGTCGCGAGACGCGACATCGGATTCGTGGAGCGACCTGATTTCGGCAGGCGTGAGCACCCGACCCCAGATCCGGACGCGCGAGATGCCCCCCTGGAAGAAGCTTCGTTTATCCTGAGTGCCGATCCGCAAGGGGGCGTTGCCGGCCAGGGGATTGATGACCAGGTGAGGACCTAAGCTCCCATCCCGCATCATCCGTCCGCCCGGCCTGCCCGGACCCCGGTAGATGTCGGAATCCATCAGCTCGCCGTTGCGGTAGAGGTAGGTACGGTTCCGGTCGGCCATCCCGACGATCAGCCTCCAGGTGCCGACCGGGACATCCTCCTGCACGAAGCTGCCGACCCCGAGGCGCCCCTGCGGGTTGAACAGGTAGAAGCTGGTCCGCTTCTCCCGGTGGTCGGCCGTGGATTTGGAGTACATCCGGCAGACCCATTCCTGATTGCCGTGCGGCCCCGACCGATCCCCTTTGCCCATCCAGTGGACGTAGTTCGTGCCTTCCTGATGGCGGAATTCCTCGACATCCGCCTTGATCCAGGCGGCGACCGTGAGCTCGCCCGTCCGGTCCGCGCTGTAGGCGGGAAGGCTCGGGATCTCGACGTAGCCGGTGCCGTCGAAGGACAGATAGGTCTCGCCGGACGTCGGTGCCGCGCTCATGAGTTATGCTCCCCGGTCTGGGCGTGAATCTGCCCAGCATGAGACCCTGTCGCCCCATTCTTCAAGAGGGCGGAGGTCAGCGTGCGATCCCGGCCTGTTCGGGGAAAACAAGGTCGGCCGGCCTGGGCCGCGAGCCGATCCATTCCGAGAGGAGTTTGACCGGCCCCTGGCCTCCGGGCTGAACCGGCGGGTCGAGCCAGCGGGTCTTGGGGATCACCCT
>CALKTZ010000961.1 GCA_937997355.1 uncultured Planctomycetales bacterium
CAACGCCTTTCGGCATCAATGAGAGGGGCACCCCATCCCGGACAATATTTTCACGATCCAGAACAACGTGCTCAACGCCTTTCGGCATCAATGAGAGGGGCACACCATGAGCAAGCAAGACCGACCGACCACGCTGGAGATGTGCTCAACGCCTTTCGGCATCAATGAGAGGGGCACCCGCCGCTCGTGAGGGCGACGCCCCGGCCGTAATAGGTGCTCAACGCCTTTCGGCATCAATGAGAGGGGCACAAGGGGAAGCGACTGAGCGAATCCGAGGTTGAATAGTGCTCAACGCCTTTCGGCATCAATGAGAGGGGCACTCCCGCCGGACAGGAGGGCGGTTATGTCGTACATGACGGTGCTCAACGCCTTTCGGCATCAATGAGAGGGGCACTCCCCGATCTCACGCAAGCTCCATCCCTGGGCCTGGTGCTCAACGCCTTTCGGCATCAATGAGAGGGGCACTCGACGCCCAGAATAGCTGGGGCGAACGATGGGGGTGCTCAACGCCTTTCGGCATCAATGAGAGGGGCACGCCCCCACCGTAAGTCGTTGCCAGTATGGTCTTTGCCAGGCCGGTTTTCAAGGACCCATCTGGATTCTGAAAAAGGCCCGGGAAGATCAACGATTTCGGTGAGAAGCTGTGCCATAAACCATCGATTCAATCAGGGGTTCCGGCGATTCATGGATCTTCCGGATTGCCAAAGATCGGCCAAGGCAGCCTCCGGTCACGAGTTCGGTCGTTTTTCCCCCGAACCGGCGACTGACAATCGGAGATCCATGATTCCGAATTCGTTGGATAAAGTCGGACGGTTTCTCATTCGAGGATTCGAAATCCTGAGAGGGAAGACGGCGATTTTTAGGAACCGTTCGCGGATATGCAAGAACGCTCCCAACCTCGACTGCGAATTCCCCCTGACTTCTCAGATGATCTGGAATCCTTTGGGCGATTCGGGCCAGTCGGGGACATTCCGGGCCGTATGGGTCGTCTCCATCCCGCCGACGCACCTCGAGCAGAGGGGGATGAGCAGGACATCATCCTCGGGCTCGAGGACCCGGGTCAATTCCCAGCGGAGCCGATGCATGGCCGCGGGATTCAGCCAGCAGCGGAAGACAGAAAATTGCATCCGCTCTCCCGTCCCTTCCAGGATCTTGGCCGCCTTGCGCAGCCTCGCCGGGTCGTGGATATCATAGCAAATCAGCCACCACTTGGCATCGGTCATGTGTGTGAAACTCGCATGCGAAGGTGAGGCCGTTGATGTATCGAAGATGTATCGAAAAGGTGGGGGGTCGGGTTTGAAGGTTCGCCCGGAGTCGTCCCCTGCTCGGCCTGAAAAAACACGGTTTCTCGGAACCAGGGTTTCCCCATCGGAGGCGGTCATCGCAATCGAGAGCGGGCGAAGAGCCCGGGCTCGCCGGTCCATTCCTTTTCGAGCAGCCTGGCTTCGAGCTCGAGGGTGCGGGAATACGAGAGGGAGTAGCCGATGACGGGATGCTTCCAGGTCTCGTCGAGCCGGGATTCGAACAGGCCGATGGCCTTGCGGCGGCCGTCGTCGGACAGCCAGACCTTGGCCCTGGTGGCGACGAAGTCGGCATCGGGGTCCCACTGTCCCCGGTTGAGGGAGGCGATCAGCGGCATGTCCCAGAGGGGGACCCGGAAGAGCTCCATGAGGTCGAGCACGAGGGGATAGGCGGCGCTCCGGGGAGTGTGGAAGAAGCCGAGCGAAGGCTCCAGGCCCGAGGCGAGGACGGCGCGGGTCACGGCCGAATGCAGCAGCCCGTAGCCGAAGCCGAGCAGCGCATTGAAGCGGTCGAGCGGAGGCCGGCGGGTCCGGGTCGAGTAGCGGAGCGACTCGTGGACGTTCGGGCCGATCAACCGGCCGAGCCCTCGGAAATAGCCGACGGCCGCGGAGCCTTCGAAGCCGCGGAGGCTATCCCGATCGGCCGCGGCGCCGACCGAGGCGAGGGCCGACCGGAGCGGGATGAGGTCGGGGAGCATCGCGTTGCGGGCCTCGTCATCGCCGCGCGAGGCCCGCAGCAGATAGCGATGCTGGGACTCGATCTTGGCGTGTGCGAGGGCCTTTGCCAGGCGGAGGCATGTGGATTCGTCGGCCAGCGCGCGGTACTGGCGAAGCCGGCGCTGCACCTGACCGGCGGTGGGGGTGATGCTGGTGACGTGGCGTCCCGAGGCGGAGAGTCAGTGGACGGCCACGCCGTGGTCGGCGCAGAGCCCCAGGGCCTGGGTGGTGATCTGGCCGTAGCCGTGGATGACGACGGCGTCGAGCTGGCGGATCGGCCGGGAGGTGGGGGGCGTGCCGTCGGGCAATCGGACGACGACCTCGTCCCTGCTCCGGCCGATCGAAGCGCCGGGGACGGTGACATGGAGGCTGGCGCCGTCGCGATCGGGGGGGAAGAGGCGGAGGGGCTCGTGATCGCGGTCGGGATGCTCGGCCTGGCGGACCTCTTCGGGGAGGCAGACCGGGGCCAGGGAACACCTGACGCAGAGCTTCTCGTTCTCGGCGACGGGGGGACGCTCGGTCGACTCCCGGAGCCGACGCGCGGCGGCGACGGCCTCGGCGAGATCGGCCCGCGCCAGGTCGTCGATCGGCACCCGGACGGTGACGTTCTCGGCGTGATAGCGGATGCGCCCTTCGGGGACGACCTGGCCCGTCGCCGACTCGATCATGACGGCATAGGCGATGACCTGGAGCCGGTCGGACGGCCAGGGCTCCGGGCCTGCATCGCCGCGCCGGCAACGGCCCCGCTTGTGCTCGTAGGGGAGGAATGAGCCATCGCGACGACGGAGGGCGTCGACCTTGCCGACGAGCCCGAGACCCGGATCGGCCAGTTCGAGCTGGGTGGACTCGCCGTCCTCGTCGGCCTCGAGCGAGGCGTGCAGCTCGCGCCCGGCGTAGACGCGGTCGTCGGCGACGCGGAGTTCCTCGACTTCCTCAAGGTAGAAAAGCCGCGGACAATAGGCGAGCGCGTGCAGCGACATCACCCGCAGGGGGGGCTCGGCTTCGGTCGGAGTTAAGCTCACGAGGGAATCCTTTCATCATTTGGTTGGGGGTTCGTGGGGTTCGATTTTCGGCATGCGACCGGACGGCGGCGGTGGCGAAAGCGGCAGTTCGACGAGATCACCCGTGACGAACCGAGTTCCCGCCGTCCCGACGTGATCGACCCAGACGGGGAGCGAGAGACGGCCTCGGTCCTCGATGACATAGGTGCGAGCCGGACCTCGGTCGTCGGGTCGAAGCCGTCGCACCTCGTCGACGAGGTGGGTGCTCTCGCCGAGGCAGAGGCCGCCGAAGCGGTCGATCCGTTCGGGGTGGTCGAGCGCCATGGTGACTCGCTCTTCGAGATTCAAGCCAGCAGGATTTTCCTCCGAGGAATCGAGCCAGACGACCAATTCGATTGCGCTCAAGAGTTCCTGATAGTCGGGCCTGAGGTTGCTGCCCGTACCCGGGGCCGACTTGCGATCCTTGATTCGCCAGAGAGTGCGAAGGACGACGCTCCGATCCGGGCGGTTCAAGAGCCCGGGAGATACCCTCGCCCCGACGTGGGCGCGGCGGTCTCGTTCGCCGACGAACGAGAGAAGGAACCCGTAGCATGTCGCCGGCGGCGGCAGCTCCTCGGTCTCCCAGAACTCGCGGGCGAAGCCCTTGCGGAAGCAGGCGACCGGTACCGTGACCTTGAGGCCGAGCATGCTCAAGACTCCTTGGTCGTTGTCTGGATTTTCTTGCAGGTCAGTTCGGCCGCCTGGCGAACACCATCAACGACTGTCGCTCCCCGCCTTTTAAGCTCTTTTGCGGTTTCTGATCTGCTGAATCCCCCGCCGATGATCAGTTCGCCTGCCGGGATGTCTTCCGCCTTGGCCCGCGCTAGCAAATTCGGGGCATCAACTTCTCGTCCCATCACATCGAAGACGTAGAGGAGTCGAGGGGCGGGATCTTCCGTGACGCGGAAGACGACGCTTTCCGGGCTGAAGTCATAAAGAAACCGGCCGTGATTTCCGGCAACCTCGCCGAGGGCGCAGAGCTGTTCGATGGCGATCGTGGCCCGATCGACCTTGCGCAAGGCGGCCGGCGTGAGGGCGAAGCCGTATTGATAGCGGGTGGCGTGGACCTCGGTGCCGTAGGGGACGGGGTTGGTCCCCTGCCGCTGTGCGGATGGGGTTGCGCCGGGGCTCGCGGCGTTGAAGGTCACGTCGCCCGCATAGGGGACCAGGGAAATGGCCCGGGTGATTTCCAGCGGCGATCGGCGGATCGTCGCCGTCCCCTTGGCCTTCTTCTTGCCCTTGGCTCCCTTCTCGTCACCTTCCGCCGGGACATCGGAACCGTCGTCCTTGGCGGCCTCGGCGCTCATGAAGCCGAGCAGGTCGTCGTCGATGTAGGAGTCCCCATCCGCCCATTTCGAGAATGTCGGATCGGCCCAGATATTCTGCGGTTTCGATCCCGACTCATCCCAGGAGCGATTGGTCTGCTCGATTTCTCCGAGGCGTCGACGGAGCGCGAAACGGATCGCCTCGGCGCTCACGGTCGTGTGAACCTGGCCGTGCCAGATCAGCTTTTGAAGCGTGGTGATGTTGCCGTCGGTTTCGGCCCGATTGTTGGCGGCCGTGCCATGGTGGGTGACGATCGCCGCGAATACGTGAAGACTCATAATCGTGGAGGCTCCCTGGAATACTTGGGACGTTAGTTTGGGATGGTGGGAAATGGGAAACGATCAGTCCTGGGACTCGTTTGAATTGGCTTCGGATTCGCCGCCGGCACCGTCTGGATTTTCGGGGGTTTCGCGCCCCTTGTAGCTGGCGAGGGCGAGGATGGCGAGGTCGCGGTTGAGCTGCCATCGTTTGCTGTCACAGAGGATGGGGAGGAGTTCACGCCAGGATTCCATGAGCTTGGGAACCTGGCCGGCGCGGCCCCAGATGTCGGAGATGGCTCCTCGTACGTCATCGGCCGTTTTGGCGTGGGCGAGCGCGAGATGCCAACGTTCGAGCTTGCGAGATCGCCGATTCCCGAAGGTCGTTTTGTCCTTCTTGACCTCATCCCAGAGCTTGCCGAATTGCTGTCGCATCGCCTCGTGGATCGCGAGAACGAGCGTCTCTTCGCCACGATCCTCCCAGGGAAGTTCAACCATTTGCCGTAACCCCTCTCTTTCAAAACCGAGCCTTCCGAGCTTGTTCTTGTCGTGCCGGCCGTCCGACCCGACCATGAGGTTGCGAAATCCCTGATACCAGGGACGATGATGTGCGAGGTTCTCCGCGATGAACCCACGCAAGATGCCATTCACCAGGACTTTGCGCGGACGATCTCCTTTCTTTTCGGCTTTGACTTCGATGACCCGGGGCTTCAACGCCTCGAAGCCAATGACCTTGTGGTAGAGGTCGAGTTCCGAGCCCTTCGGATCGACGTCGAGCACCGAGACCCGGCCCTTCTGCTTCGAGTTCCACTGCGTGCTGGCGAAACGGATCGCCAGGCAGCGTTCAACCTTGGAACTCAACCCTGCCTCGATGCTCTGGAGGCGGACTTGAGCCTCGAGCGCTCCTTCGGCCGGGTTGCTGATCCGACAATCTTTCAGATCCTTGGGATTCATCAGGGGGCGACGCCTGATGAACGAACGAAGATCCTGGACGTCGGGGATAATCAAAGCCCCCGAACCACCTCCGCCACTGATGGTGAACGATAATGTGCCGACGAGCGCGAAGTGGAGCGAGATCGCATGCCCCACGGGGACATCGACGGAGGTTGACGCATGGGCGACGTGACGTTGCGAGAATCCGGGTGCGATCGTTCCCGAGACGGTAACGATCGGCTTCAAGACCCCTTGAGAATTGAGAAGGTCGTTACTCCAGGCGGTCCGGTGGGTGTAGCTCACCAGATCTTGGTGCTCGACCAACAAGGGGTGTTCGTCCACCTCACATTTGACGATTTTGGGTTCCTTGCTCCTGGCCTTGCGGTTGGGGGCAAATTGAAGAATCGTCGCGCTCATGCCGCGTTGGAACTCGGCCTTGACCTCGAGGCGAACCCCGGTTGCATAAGCACCGGGAAGTTCGATGAGCCCGTCCTTCACGTCGAATGCCTGCTCGTAGAGTCGTTGGAAGAAGGGCCTCGCTCCTTTATCTCCGCCAGGCCATGAGAGTTTGAGTTTTCGGCCTTCGTCCTCGATCCCCCATTGGTCGCTTGGCCAGTCGAGTTGTTTCAGGGTGCATGCCAGACCTCCCAGGCCCGCGCGGTGGAGTGGTCCCATACCGCTGCCGAAAAGGTCGATTGTCAGGGTATCCATCGGGCTCCTTTCATTGGGTCATAGGTGACACAGCCTTCGAGTGGAACCTTGCAAAAGGCTAGATCTTTCCAGTCGTGCCATTCCTTTCCCTTGGGCGGTGTCATGGGGATGCGCAGACGCGCGGCGGCTGATTTATCTGACTCGACGGTCTGGATATCTGCCGGCAGGATGATCTCGATTCCCGGCGATGCTTTTCGGAGAGCTCCTGGCCTGGTTTCAAATCCGCCGTCAAACCATTTGCAGGGATTTGGTTTCTTGGCGGCAACGGGATCGTTCTCCCAGGCTGTTGCGAGATCACTCTGGGAGAGTGGCTTCTGGCCAAGTCCTTCGAGCCATCTTGACGACCCATCGAGATCGGCTTGCTCGTAGGGAAAGCGAGAGCTAGGCGGGTAGACGATGAATGGCCATGGTTCATCCCGAAGGGCACGGCGGTTGAGTCTCCCCAATCGCTGAATCAAAGCCGAGATCGGCGCAAGCTGTGTGACGAGCAGATCGGCGCTCAAATCCAGAGACATCTCCGCAACTTGTGATGTAATCGCGAATGCCCGCTTCCCATTCGGCTTGAAAGCATTGATGACATCCTTATGACGTTCGACGCGGTCCTCATACTTGAAACGGCTGTGGTAGAGTTTAGCGTCGGTTCCCTCGGCTCGGTGCGATTCATAAAGGTGGATTGCCTCTTCGACCGTGTTGACAACCCAGAGAACTTTCATGTCGGCATTGAGAGTTGTATGGACCTGATCCCAGATACGATCGATGGCCGTTGCGTCGAGATCGGGATTGACGCGGAGCGGCTCATTAATGCCATCGATCCGGTGACGCCGATAACGTTTAATCTCTTCGAGGTCCCTCGGCCCCGGGATCTCTTCCAGAGCTTCATTGATACTTCCGAGTGCCTCACCGAGCCGTTTTCTGCGAGACTCGGGTAGACTTGCCGTCATCAGGAGACAACGGACGCCGCGGACTTCGGTCAGGAAACGAACCAGGGCGTCAAACAGACTATCGTCGTAAGAATGGATCTCGTCGAAGACGACGCACGAACTCGCGAGCGATGGCCAGAGATAAAGGCCGCGACGATTGTTTTGCAGCAGGCCGAGGACGGTGTCGACGGTGCAGCTCACGAGAGGAGTCGACCAATGCTCCAGCGCGCCTCCGGCGAACATCGCCCCCCGTCCGGCTTCGTCTTCGGGATTTTCTTCTTTCTGCTTGGCATCTTCCGGAACGCGCTCATCGTCACCCAGGCCAAGAAGTTCCATATCGACATCAGCCCGGCCATGGATCAGGGCCTTGTCGAGGTCGACGTCTTTGAGATAGTCGCGATAGCCTTCACTCGCGGTGCCGGTGGTGGGATAGCAGAAGAAGATGCGCGACCCTCGACCAGATCGTTTGGCACCCTCCGCGGCCCAATGATAGGCGGCGAGAGTTTTGCCGGTACCGCAACCAGCCCTGACGAAGACGACCCGCGCCTTCGCCTCTCCGACTTTTTTCTGGAAGTCGCGAAGTTCGTTGATTCCGAGCTTTTTCGTCACGACCGCCGCAAGTTGCTCGATGCTCGGGACATTCCGAAATGCTTCGCCGATCCACTCGGCCATAGCCAGCTTGCCGCGAAACCGGATCGAGCCCGCGACGTCGGCACCGATCAGGAACGCTTTCAGAAGCGAGATATAGCGCTTCTCGTCGGGACGTTCATCGTTGATCGATTCGAATCTCTCATAGGCCTCCTCGAACGCATCATCGAATTGCACGCCAACACTATCGCGAGGTGGGCTGAAGAGGATCGTCGCATCATCGAGTCGCTCAAGAACTGGCAAGTTGAGCCGTTCGACGCCGAGGGCGAGCGAAGCCCGGAAATCATCGTGATCGAGGAAGACGGTCACAGGGTCAGCGCTGTCGTAATCCTGAGGGAATTTGCGGTGGTGGCCCGCGACCGCCCAGAGGATGGTGTCGAGCCGGTCCGAACCTCCCACGGCCGTTTCGAGCCAGTCGCGGACCTTCGGCTGCCGGACAATCCAGTAAGACACGGCCTCGTGTCGGATCGGCTGTCGGACGACCTTTCGGACATCGTCAATCATCTCCTGGAACTTCGAATTGGCCTTACCCAGATCATGCAGCAGGGCCGCGATGAGGAGGTCGCGACGGAATCGGTCGCGCCATTCGGCCGGTTCCAGCCCGACCGCCAGCAATTGGGCCTCGCCAGTCGCGATGAATAGGGCCTCCGCGGTATTCATGACGTCGGCGGTGTGCTCGGGGAGCGTCAGCCGATTCTCAACTTTATCGGCGCTTTTGGCATAGAGCCGTCTTGGTTTCAAATGTTCCTCCCTCTGATTGTTTTGGTTGACGGAATCTCAACTGTTCCAGGGCGTGAACACACCGCAGCCCATGCGGCGGCGTCCGCCGAGGCCGTGTTCCTGGAGGCGGATGGACTCCTCGGGGGAGAGGCCCGTCACCCGCAAGGAAAAGCCGACGATCTTCCTGTCCTTGATCCGCAGCACGCGGCGGATCGCCTGGCCCCCCTGGAAGGGTTGTGAGGAGACGACCAACTCGGGCGTCGCCTTGATTCCGAGCTGTTCCAGTCTTTGTCGGACATCCTCCAAACATTTCTCTGGGGTTAAGGCATGTTTGAAGGTCACCATTCGAGACGCCAGGCTCGCCGCCGAAATCAGGCCATCAACCCTGGGAATCCCGACCTGAAGCCGGTGTCCGTCCAGCTCCAATACCTGGCCGGCCAGCGCGATGTAGGGCGCGATCTCCTCCGACGGCAGCCTGATCTTGAGCCGCGATTGCTCGTGCAATTGCAGCAGCCCCGGCGCATTCCGCCGGCCGCGGATCGGGTGGATGCCGATCCGCCTGTCGCCGTGAACCCGCGGCACGATCCGCGAGATGGCCGAGAACAGGCTGTAACCGTGATCCAGCGGGAAGGTCGTCCCCACCAGGACAAACGCCAAATCAATAATCGCCATTGCGAATTCTCCCGGTCCGAGCTGTGTGAAGAGGGTTGGAAACGATCCGCGGGGACGGCCCTATGAGCGCTTCGCCGGTTGCCCCCGATAGTGCTCCAGCATCGCCTCCAGTTCGCGAGCGATCCGGTCGCGGAAGCTCGCCGGCTCCAGGACGATCGCGTTGGCCCCGAAGCTCAGGACCCAGGTCTTGAATTCTTCGAGGGTCGAGAGGCGGAACCGCGCGTGGATGCTGCCGTCGCGTTGAGGCTCGTAGATCGCCGACTCATGCCAAAGTCGCTCGCGCACATAGCGAGCGACGGGCTGGAGGAATCGGACCACGATGTTGAAGTCGCCGTCCCCATGGAAGATGCCGAATGATCCCTTCAGGTATTTGGTAGCGTCGTAATCCGCCGGCTTCTGGAAATGGACGTTGCTGACATCCACCTCTTCGATGCGATCGACCTTGTAGGTTCGGACCTGGCCGTGATTCGGGTCATGCGCGTCCAGATAGAGGGCATGCCGATAGTAAAGAAATGAGTAAGGGTAAACGTCGCGCGTGACGGGCTCGGTCGCTTGAGTCGATTGATAGGTGATATGCGTCGCGCGCTGCTCCTCCATGGCCATCGAGAGATCGTCGATCAGCGAGCCCTTTTTCGAGTAATCCACGGCCCCGCGCGTGACGTGATGAAAGAGGCCGTGGAATCTCCCCAGGTATTCCAGGGTCCGCTCGTTGAAGGATGCGCTGAGCTTGCGGAATACCGAATTCGCGGCTTCCCCGATGTGTGTTCCCGCGAGCGGCTCGAGAAATTGCCTGGCCATGTGCAGCGCGACGGCCTCGTCGAACCTGCAAATGAGCGGTAGCTGTCGGGATTGATCGAGTTTCCAGGTCTTGCGCCCGAACTCTCCCACCTCCTCCTGGAGGGGGAAGCCGAGATCCCGGAACTGGGCCAGGTCGCGGCGAATCGTCTTCTCGCCGACGCCCATTTCCTGGGCCATCTCACGGACGGTTACGCCGTACTTGCGTACGGAAAGAATCCTGAGCAACTTCCATTGTCGCAAGACGGGAACATCGTCGGGCATGGTCGTTCGGCCTCGTGTGATATTGTCATGCGTCCACGGATCGATGCGTTCGGACAAGATATCAAGACTCGATGCCAATGTCAGGGGCAACTGGAGGCCGATACTCGGATTCCTCGCTCGGCACCGGCTCCCGATATCCAAACCTAGCGTGCCGGATGGACGGATCGTGTCCAACCTGACGGAAGTTCAGGTTGAGGTCGGCCGTGCGGTCGCGACCGAGCCCGGCGGATTCCCCGTGTGCATTCATCGCCCCGGATCGGTCGCGATCACGCGCGGGATACCCGTCCCGCCCCGTCTGCATTCGAGGTCCATGCATCCGTGTCGATTGCCGATCTTTGTTGATCGACATCAGGGACTTGGCCAGGGTGCACCTTTCCCTTTTGGCTCGCCTTGGTGTCCGGATGTTGGGAAATCCGAGAGGCCGAGACTCGGGTTCCTGAGACATGGGATACATTCTCGATAGACATGCCGTCGCGAGGGCGTTCGTTGTACGCGCCGAATGAAATGATGCCGGGACGGCGATGGGGACCGAATCCTCCTCACAGATACTTGGAGACCTTCGGTCGGCCGTTTCGGCGGGGTCATCCGGTGACAATCGCCGAACGGAATGCGCCGAACGAACCCAATTGCGAGACTCGGCTGATTGACCGAACGAACCCAATCCTGGCCTGGGGCGTTGCGCCGAACGAACCCAATTTCGGCGACCGGGGGATTCTGCGAAACGAACCCAATTTCGGCACAGGATATTGTGACAAAAGAACTTATGTTCTCAGTGGCGGGTCGAGCTTCGTGGGCGAAGCCATTGTCTCCACCCGGGAAATCTGATGGCCGTGGGCATCGGCGGGGCCGGAGACCCGCGCGGAACGAGATGCGCCGATCGAAGCCAATTCTGCGAAACGAACCCAAATCCATGCTCGGCGGTTTGGCCGTCTCCATGCCGCCGGTCGGTGAGGATGTCGCTCGCTAACGGTATGCGACTTGCCCCTGGAATGTCACAACGGGAGGCCATGTCATGCCGTCGGAACGGAAATTGCCTTTGGAATTTGAGGAGCCATGTGAGGATTTGTTAGATCATCGATCTTGCCCGGATGGAAACCATGACACCCGACGACTCGTTGAGAGTATCGATCGCCCATGATCCGAAGGATATCGGGAGGGCGATCGAGCATGCCCTGTCCGAGGTCGCACTCGATGACTTTCGCGACAAGGTCGTCGCGATCAAGCCCAACGAGACCACGGCCACCGACGACGACAAGACCGCCTGCACGCCGGCCGAGGCCCTGCGGGCGACGATCCGGCACATCAAGAATCTCCATCCCAGGTCGATCGTCGTCACGGGCGGCTCGGGGGCGAAGAAGACCGACGAGGTGGCGAAGATCCTCGGCTACCCCGAGGTGATCCGATCCGAGGGGGTCGAGTGGTTCGATCACAATCAGCCCCCTTTCCAGGCGGTGGATGTTCCCTTCGGCCCGCAGCGGAAGATCATGGTCAACCCGCGAGTGCTGACCTACGAGAAATTGGTGTCGCTCGCCCAACTCAAGGTCCACTCGACGGCGACGGTGACGCTCTCGATCAAGAACATCGCGATGAGCTTCCCTTGCGCCGAGTTCTATGGCTATCCGCGCGTCAAGCAGGAGAGGCACCCGCACAACATCCTCCAGGACAAGCAGGCTTATCTCGTCGGGATGCTGATGCGGTTCCCGATCGACCTGGCGATCGTGGCGGGCCAGCCGGCGATGATCGGCAAGGGGCCGGTGGGGGGCAAGGCCGTGGATACGGGCCTCGTGATCGCGGGATGCAATGCCGTCTCGGTCGATTCGGTCGGGGCGCACCTGCTTGGCTTCGAGACGCTCGCCGTGCAGCACATCCGCCAGGCGGCCGAGCTCGGGCTCGGCGTGCCGCTGACGCCGATCGGCGGAGAAGCGAGCCAGGGGCGGCTGAAGATCGTCGGCATCCAGGTCGATGAGGCGACGAAGATTTTTCGCAAGGCCGCCTATGGCCAGGAATTCTGAGTTTGGAGGGATACCATGGTGCGGGCCGCCCGACTGAACCGCTTCGAGCCGGAGGTGGATCCTCGCCTCCCGGGGAGGATTCGCGACGCATCCGCGCCGCTCCGCAACGCCAGGGATCTCGACCCTTTGATGGAGCGGATCGGAGATGCCCGCTTCGTCCTGCTGGGCGAGGCATCCCACGGCACCTCGGAATACTATACCTGGCGGGCCGAGATCAGCCGCCGCCTGATCACCGAGAAGGGATTTCAGTTCATCGCCGTGGAAGGGGATTGGCCCTCCTGCGATCAGCTCGACCGATCGATCAAGGGCCGCGGCGATGGCGATATCGAGGAGGCCCTCCAGGCGTTCGACCGCTGGCCGAGCTGGATGTGGGCCAACGCAGAAATCGCCGAGCTGGCCGAGTGGCTCAAGGAACATAATAAAGGGCGGCCGGACCAGGTCGGGTTCCACGGGCTCGACGTCTACAGCCTCTGGGATTCCCTCTACGCCGTCGTCGGCTACCTGCGACGCGTCGACCCCGGGGCGATCGACGCCGCCCTCCGGGCATTCCGCTGCTTCGAGCCCTTCGGCGAGGACGCCCAGGAGTATGCCAGGGCGACGTCCCGGCTGGTCCCTTCGTCGTGCGAAGACGAGGCGATCGCCCTGCTGTCGGACATCCGCCGCAAGGCGCCGGCCTATCGAGAAGACGACCGCTGGGGCGCCTTCCACGCCGAACAGAATGCCCTGGTGGTCAGGGATGCCGAGGCCTATTACCGGGCGATGGTCCGAGGCGGCCCGGAATCCTGGAATGTCCGAGACCGCCACATGCAGGAAACGCTTGAACGGCTGGCGAGATTCTACGGGCCGGCATCGCGCGGCATCGTCTGGGAGCACAATACCCACATCGGCGACGCCCGATTCACCGACATGGCCGGCGACGGCATGGTCAATATCGGCCAGCTCGCCCGCGAGCGGTGGGGCGAGGACGATGCCCTGCTCGTCGGATTCTCGACCTATCGGGGCACCGTGATCGCGGGGAACGCGTGGGACGCCCCCGCGGAGCGGATGAGCGTCCCCGAGGCGCGAGAAGGATCGTGGGACGAGCTGCTGCACCGTGCGGGCGGCGGGGACAAGCTTGTCCTGCTCGACGGCGCGGGGCCGTTCGGCGAGACGCGGGGTCAGCGGGCCATCGGGGTGGTCTATCATCCCCAGTACGAGAATTACGGCAATTACGTGCCGACCGACCTTGCCCGCCGCTATGACGCCCTGCTCTTCCTCGACGAGACGCGGGCATTACGCCCATTGGCGGTACCCCTCGATCTGCACGAGGAGATCCCCGAAACCTTCCCATCCGGGAGGTGAGGCGGCAACAACCGGACAGGGATGAGCGATCCATCATCCCCCCGGCTTGAGCTCGACCTTCACCCAGCCGGACTTCCGGCTGTCGAACGCCTTGGCTACAGCATCTTCATTCCAGGCGGCCGGTGTCATGCCCCGGCGGCTCGGGGGTATCGCTGATGGGCTTCACCGTCTGGTATTTCATCATCGGCCTCCTGCTCATCGGGATGGCCATTTCCCGGTCGGCCCTGAGGCGTCTGCCCCTCTCGACGTCCATGCTGTATCTGGTCGTCGGCATGGTCCTCGGCCCGGTCGGTCTCGGCCTGCTCCGGATCGATCCCCTCGATGCCCCGGCCTTCGTGGAGCGGTTCGCCGAGGTCGCCGTCCTGGCCTCCCTGTTCACGGCGGGCCTCAAGCTCCGCGCCCCGCTCGACGATCCGCTCTGGAGGGTGCCCCTCCGGCTCGGCGTGATCACCATGGCCGTCAGCGTCGGATTGGTGACGCTGGTCGGCGTGCTCGGCCTCGGCCTACCGCTCGGGGCGGCCGTCTTGCTCGGGGCCATCCTCGCCCCCACCGACCCGGTGCTCGCCTCGGA